>CAZMWI010000005.1:26121-50038 GCA_964569945.1 uncultured Ignavibacteriaceae bacterium | reverse complement strand
TGCCTCGGCAAATCGACATACGCCCGCTGCGGCATTATCGTCAACGTGACACCATTCGAGCCGGAATGGGAAGGACACGCCACCCTCGAAATTTCCAACACCACTCCCCTGCCCGCCAAAATTTACGCCAACGAGGGGATCGCTCAGATAATCTTTCTGGGAGCCGATGAAATATGTAAAGTGTCCTACAAAGATCGAAAAGGCAAATACCAGGGGCAGAAATTCATCACGCTGCCTCGAACAACCTGACGGAAAATCAGTACAATTTATTGATAAATTAATTATACCGGAGATATATCATGGCAAGCGAAACAAAAACCGCTGAGAAAAAAACGAACGGAATAAAGGCTGGAAAGCGTCGACTGGTAACGATCGACGGAAATTCCGCCGCCGCCTATGTAGCTCATGCGGTAAGTGAAGTAATAGCCATTTACCCGATCACACCGTCATCGGGGATGGGTGAAATATCCGACGAAAAATCCGCCGCCGGACAGAAAAATATTTGGGGAACGATCCCGACCGTGGTCGAGATGCAATCCGAAGGAGGTGCCTCGGGTGCCATCCACGGTGCCACCACGGCCGGTGGTCTAACGACCACTTTCACGGCTTCTCAGGGACTGCTCCTGATGATCCCCAATATGTTCAAAATTGCGGGCGAAATGACGTCGACCGTATTTCACGTCTCCGCGCGTTCGGTCGCCACGCACGCCCTGTCGATTTTCGGTGACCACTCCGACGTCATGGCTACCCGGTCCACCGGATTCGGCCTGATGGCCTCGGGTTCTATTCAGGAAGTTATGGACCTGGCGTTGATCACCTCAGCCGCCGCCCTGGAAAGCCGCGTGCCGTTCGTGCACTTTTTCGACGGATTCCGCACGTCCCACGAAGAACAGAAAGTGGAAGAAATTACTTTCGACGATATGCGTCAGATGTTCGACGACGCCTTGATTTTTGATCACCGTCGCCGTTCGCTGAGTCCCGACCATCCGACCCTCAAAGGTTCGTCACAGAACCCCGACGTCTTCTTCCAGGCCCGCGAGACGGTCAATAAGTACTATCAGAAAGCTCCCGACGTCGTGCAGAAAGTCATGGATAAATTCGCGGGCATAGTCGGACGTCATTATCACCTGTTCGATTATATAGGTCATCCGGAGGCCGAACGCATCGTCATCATGATGGGTTCGGGTGCGGAGACCATGCACGAGACGGTCGAATATCTTGTTGAGAAAGGCGAAAAAGTCGGCTTGATTAAAGTCCGGTTGTACCGTCCGTTCTCCGTCAAAGCGCTTCTCGAAGCGATACCGGCCACGGTCAATAAAATCGCCGTACTGGATCGTACCAAAGAGCCGGGCTCGGTCGGTGAACCGCTTTACACCGACATACAAACCGCCGTCCGCGAGGGCCTCGCCGAAGGCACCGCCCGCTTCAACGAAAACCCGGTCATTGTCGGCGGCCGCTACGGTTTGAGCTCCAAGGAATTTAACCCGGCCATGGCCAAGGCCACACTGGACAATCTCAAGCAGGACAGCCCCAAAAATCATTTCACGGTCGGTATTGTCGACGACGTCACCAACACCAGCCTCGACGTTGATTACAACTTTGATATAGAAGGACCCGATACTTTCCGAGGTCTGTTTTACGGACTCGGGTCCGATGGTACCGTCGGGGCCAACAAGAACTCGATCAAGATTATCGGTGAAAACACGGACAATTACGCGCAGGGATATTTCGTCTACGACTCCAAAAAGGCCGGCGCGATTACTGTTTCGCATTTGCGTTTCGGCAAGCGCGAAATTCGCCGTCCGTACCTGATCCGCAAAGCCAAATTTATCGCCTGTCACAATTTCTCCTTTTTAGAGAAATATGACATGCTCTCGAATATCATCGAAGGCGGGACTTTTCTGCTGAACAGCCCCTACGGCCCCGATGAAGTCTGGGACAAAATGCCGGTCGAAGTACAGCGTCAGATTATCGAAAAGAAATTGAAATTTTACGTTATCGACGGCATCGCTCTCGCCAAAGAGCTGGGTCTGGGCGCCCGCATCAATATGATCATGCAGACCGCCTTCTTCGTCATCAGCGACATTCTCCCCCACGACGACGCCATCAAAGCCATCAAAGACGCCATTGTCAAGACGTACGGTAAGAAGGGTGAGAAAATCGTCAAGATGAACCACCAGGCGGTCGACGTCTCGGTCGAAAATATCTTTCGAGTGGACTATCCGGACAAAGCGACCAGCACGATCACCATGCCGCCGGTCGTTCCTGACCATGCTCCCGAATTCGTCAAGACCGTTACGGCGGCCATCATACAAGGCAAAGGTGACGAGATCCCCGTCTCGGCCATGCCCGATGACGGTACATTCCCGACCGGCACCACCCAGTACGAAAAGCGCAACATCGCCGTCGATATACCGGTTTGGGACGAGGAGCTGTGTATCCAGTGCGGTATCTGCTCGATCGTCTGTCCCCATGCCGCGATAAGAATGAAAGTCTACGAAGAGAAATATCTTAAGGACGCCCCGCCGACGTTCAAGGCGGTCGACGCCAATACCAAGGCCTTTTCGGGCATGAAATTCACGCTCCAGACGGCCCCGGAAGACTGCACCGGCTGCGAACTGTGCGTGCAGTCCTGCCCGGTTGAAGGTAAAGACGAGCAGGGCCACAAAACCGGTGTGAAAGCGGTCTACATGCGGCCGCAGATTCCGTTGAGAAGGCAGGAAGCCGAGAACTTTGAGTTCTTCCTGGACCTCCCGGAAACCGACCCTTCGCTGTTCAATATCGAGACCACCAAAGGCAGCCAGTTGGTCAAGCCTCTGTTCGAGTTCTCGGGTGCCTGCGCTGGATGCGGCGAGACACCGTACGTCAAGCTATTGACCCAGTTGTTCGGCGACCGGGCTCTCATGGGCAACGCTACGGGGTGTTCGTCGATTTACGGCGGTAACCTCCCGACTACCCCGTACTGCAAACGCGCCGACGGTCTCGGTCCGGCCTGGTCGAATTCATTGTTCGAAGACAACGCCGAATTCGCTATGGGCATGAGGCTGACGGTCGACAAGCTTAGCGAATACGCCTATGAACTGGTGCAGAAACTGGTGCCTGAAATGTACGAAGAATTCCGCAATACCGACCAACACGTTCAGGCCGGTATTGAGCAGCAGCGTAAGCTGGTGGCCCAGCTCAAGAAAAAGCTGGCCGGAAACAAAGATCAGGATGCCGTCCGGCTTCTGGAAATCGCCGACTACCTCGTGAAAAAATCGGTCTGGGGAGTCGGTGGCGACGGCTGGGCGTACGACATCGGTTTCGGCGGCCTCGATCACGTCCTGGCGTCGGGCAAGAATGTCAACATCCTCGTGCTGGATACGGAAGTCTATTCCAATACCGGCGGACAGATGTCAAAATCATCGCCGAAAGGTGCGGTCGCCAAATTCGCCGCAGCCGGCAAGCCGATGCCCAAGAAAGACCTCGGAATGCTGCTGATGTCCTACGGCAACATCTACATCGCCCAGGTGGCGATGGGTGCCAGCCACAATCAGACGGTTAAAGCATTCGTCGAAGCCGAAAAATACGATGGCCCTTCAATCATAATCGCTTATTCCCACTGTATCGCCCACGGCATCAATATGAGTGACGGCCTCGACGAACAAAAGCGCGCCGTCAATTCCGGACACTGGCTGCTGTATCGCTACAATCCCGACCTGATCAAGCAAGGCAAGAACCCGCTTCAGCTCGACTGCAAAGAACCGAGCATCAGCTACGCCGATTATGCTTATAAAGAGGTGCGTTTCCGCACACTCAAAGCCAGCATGCCGGAACGCGCCGAGATGCTTTTGAATCAGTCGCAAGCCGAGGCGACCCGCCGCTATAGTATTTATAAGCAAATGGCGGCGATGGATTACAGCGCCTTTAAAGCCTGAGCGGCATAGATTTCACGATTTCTTACAAGGCGGGTCATCGCGACCCGCCTTTTTTATGTAAGTCATTAAATTATTTGGTCTTATAGATTCAGTTAAATGGCCTCTTTGATTAAGAATTTGCCTCCAAACGCCGATAAATAGAAGAAAAAATATCGACGCGCAATCAAGGAGGACGTATGTTCAAGAAAACCGCCATTTTGGTAGCACTGATAATTGCTTTTGGCCTGACGGCTACCTGTCTCGCCCAAACCGAGGACGAGATCGTCGCCAAGTATCTCCAAAAGGTAGAAAAGAAGCATCAGGATAAAGTCGGCTTCATTTCCGGCCACTTTTCCTATGGAAAGCTGTCCGATGACATCGGCTATAACTCGTTTAATTTTTCATCGAGCTCCGATCTGGCCTCTCTCGATGGCGCTTTTAATCCGCGCGGCGGCATTTTCCGCTCGGACGAAATCGGTTTGCAAATCGGGATGATGGTTTCGAACTCCATGGCTTTCAAGCTCGGTTTCGAATACTGGGTTCCGATGAAAACCCCGGCCGACATGAATACGAATCTTACCGTCGGCGTTCTCGAATATAACGACAATTTCCTTGCGAATTCCAAGGTGGACGTTTATGGCTTCAATGTCGGGCTGGATTATTATGTTCTCAACGCCCCCGACAGTAAGGGCATGCTCAATAATATAGCCGTCAAATTCGGCGCCGGAGCCGGTTTGTATATGACTCGCTGGAATGTTTGGCAGTCGGGCGAATCCGACTCTGAGCCGCTGAAATCCAACGCTCCCGGGTTCTGGTTTGCCGGTGGGCTGGAATACCCCGCCCCGGTCCTGGGCCTGGTTATGGCCGGTGATATCAGATACTTTTATCTGAACTTCAAGGATATTACCTCGTACAATAGTCAGAGTGGTGATCTTGAATTGGCTTATACCAGCGATGGACAAAACCTGGGACTCGATTTTTCGGGCTTCCGCGGGACAGTCGAATTAAAACGCTATTTTTCATGGTAATTTAGCATTGACAGACGCAGTATAGGCCATATTTTGGCATGGAATTGAAGATTTATAATTTATAACCTACAGGATATGACCTTGAGAAAATTACTGCAAAAATCAATGCTATTGGCCCTCGTGCTGGCGATTCCGGCTGCGGCCGTTTTTGGCCAGGAAATGAAGTTACCGGCAGACAAAGCCGGAAAAATTGGCGTCCCGTCCGGCAAGATCGCGTTCATAAAAAGCGACGATCTCTGGATGATGAACTGGGACGGCACCAATCAGAAAAAAGTCGTCACCGCAGGTAATGTCGACGGCAAAATATCGTGGTCGCCCGACGGCAAAGAAATCGCCTTTGTCCGCAAAGGCTCCGTCGATCTGAAAGGCCCCGACTATCTTGGCGGCATGCACAAGGTTTACGATATTTTCCTCGGGTATGTCGATTCCGCCGACGTCAACACTAACTGGTGGCGGCGTATTACCGATGAGCTCGGGGGCACCTATCCTGAGTGGCAGCGTGACGGCCGGATTATCTTTACCAAAGATGTCAACGCCAACAAAGTCAACGCGCAGATGCCCAACTACCAGACCTGCTCTATGGACGGCGAAGGTGGTTCGTTCAAAATTCTGAAAAACGATTGGCAGGATCCGGAATATATGGAAATAATGCCGACCCTCAGCCCGGACAGCCTGTACGCCAGCGTGGTATACAAAGGTGTCAATCAGGTCGGCATGGCCATCTGCCCGTTGAACCTTAAAGCCCTGACCAAAGATGTCATGCTCAGCAAATGTAAAGTCCTGTCGGGAGCGACGGGCCCGGCCTGGTCACCGGACGGTAAATGGATCGCCTATGTTACCAAGGGCATGAACAACCAGGCGATTTACATCACCAATCGTGACATGTCGGAAAAATACGTGGTTTATAAACCATCAATGGGACAAGTCCTTCAAACCTATCCCCTGTCGTGGTCGCCCGATTCCAAATGGATAACCTTCGCTACCGGCGACGGGGCCATCTGGATTATAGATATTACCGGAAACGGATTAAAACAGATTGTCGGACCGGGACTAAACAGCGCCCCGGCCTGGTCCAAGTAAGCAATAAAAAAGCCCCGAAAATTCGGGGCTTTTTTTTATAACTATCGCCCGACCTTTTTCCATTTAGATAAAACTTCTACCAGCAGACGCATACCGAATCCGGTATATGTCTTGCTCGGAATATAGGATCTTGTGAATTTACCCTGTTCCAAGGCAGGCATATAGTCGACCGAGGCAATGTCAATATGCGCCCACGGCCAATCTCCCGTAAACTCCTGAAGAAAGGCCGCCGCTGTTAATGAAGTCCCGGGCTTGCCTCCGGAATTTTTAAGATCGGCAATGTCAGATTTCATCCACACGCCGTATTCATCCCATAGCGGCAGTTCCCAGGTTCTCTCAGCGGTAGCGTCGGAAGCATCCTTAACCTGGGCCTTTAATTTATCATTGTTGCCCATCAGAAGCGCTCCGCCGTAACCGAGAACATACATCGCGCCGCCGGTCAGAGTACAAATATCTATGACCGCCTGAGGATTGAATTCGTTGGCATAATCGAGACCGTCGGCCAGTATCAGGCGCCCCTCGGCGTCGGTATTAAGGATCTCGATGGTCTTTCCTTTTCGGGATTTGACAATATCCCCCGGACGGGTGGCGGTACCCGATGGAAGGTTCTCCGCCAGAGGGACCAGTCCGACGACGTTTTGCCTTAAGCCGAGCCGGGCGGCGGCTATGACGGCTCCCGCGACGGCGGCACCACCGGACATATCCGATTTCATATGGTGCATATCCAGCGCCGGCTTTAGCGATATACCGCCCGCATCGAAAGTAATGCCTTTGCCGAGTAATACTATCGGCCGATTTGTCTTCGCCCCCCCGCTGTATTCAAGAATCAACAAACGCGGCGGTTCGGCCGAGCCCCGGGCGACGGAGTCAAATGCCAGCATTCTCTCAGCCACGATTTGCTTTTCATCGAGCGCCCGCGAGGAGACGCCGTATTTTTTGGCTTCCTTTTGTACGGTTGCCACGAATTTCCGAGGAGTCAGATCATTGGATGGAGTCGCCGCAAGGCGACGGGTGAAAATGGCCTGCTCGGAAATTATCCTGCCCCATTCGGCCAGCCTGGCGGCTTTGTTCGCCACGGCCTTTGTGTTGCAGAAAAATATTATTTCTTCGGGGAAGGAATAATCGACATCACCGGTCCTGTAGTCATTTATGACAAACCCGCCGAGCATGATCCCCTCGACTATGGCCTGCGCAAATTCGGCCTGTGCGGCGTTTTCCAGACATACGGCGAGATTTTTGGATTTTTTTGCAGCCGTAAGCTTGGACACCGCCCCCGCTGCCTGGCGATAGCTGTCATGAAAGACACCGGCGGGCTTACCCAGGCCGACAAGAATTGTCCTTTTTATATTTTCATTCTGAACGCAATGGACGACCGCCGATTCATTGAGTCGACCGCCGAACTCTCCGGTATCGAACATCTCTTTAATTCCACCGCCGATCATATTATCCCATCGCTTCAAAAATATGTTTCTCTCGAACGCGGCCTCATTACAAAAAAGTACCAGGCAGTCCGTCCGACAATTTTCAATCGCCCCGATAATGGTAGTACACTTCATATTCTCTCCAATATTCAAAACCTTTCATTCCATTTTGTTAGAACAAAATAAGAAGACGGGCGGCTCAATTCAAGTCAAATTGGGATGAGAGAATATGATGAAATAAAAGCGCGTTCAGTTCTGATTAAGCTCGGCGATGCGCTCTTTGATCTTGTCGTCGATATTGAGGATTTTTGATTTTTCGAAAAATTCCATCTCATCGAGCATATTAAGCTCCGTGATTTCTTCGAGAACGGCCACGATTTTTTTGACGGCTCCATCGATGATATCGAGTTCCTTCGGCATCATATCTTTAATTTCGTCCCCGTTTTTCTTGCCGAGAGCCAGTCGTACCAACTGCGAATGACCGGAAATTTCCATGGCGGCGTTGTTTAAATAATGCGACAGAGTCGACGTGGCGATACGTTTAGCTTCGAGAATTCCTTTGGCTCGCTCTTCTTTGAGAATCCGCGCATTCAATTCCTGACGTTCCTGAAACAGCGTCTGTAGAGACAAATAGGTATTGAAAATTTCCTTATTGGCGCGGGATAGGATCGTTTCGTAATCGTCGACTTCGACGTCGATCGCCCGGGCAAAAGCCATGGCGTCTTTGACCGTTGCCGCCGCAATATCGGTCAGCTGCGAAGATGATAGCCCCAGTCGTTCCGAGGTCGTCCCGAGCAAATTGATCTTGTCTTCGAGAGGAGCGTCGTCTTCAAGAAGAATATCGCGGTTTAAAACGACGGCTAATCGCACTATATCACCCAACTTTTTGGGCTTTGCGGGCGAGTCATCATGATGATGCGATATAGCGTCGGTGATATGATCGGGCAGGCGCCACTTGGAGGCAATCAGGCCGCCGACTTCCGCATGGGTAATCCCGAAATGCCGCATTTCCTGTTCGATTAAACGTCCGGTTTTGCGGGCATCCTGAAGGACAGTATTGTATTTTTCGGGATAGTGATTTATGAAATAGAGGAGCCCGATATCCAGAAGCAGGCCGCAGGTGAAAGCATCCTCGGGTGCCTCTATTTCGCAGGCTTCGGCCACTTTGCGGCACGTCAGGGCTACCGAAATAAAATTGCCGTAAAGCGAATTTATATCCAGGTCGCATTTGGCGGGTATTTTGTTGGGGCTGAAAATGGCCGCCGAAAGGGTCAGGCATTTGACGGTCGTTATGCCGAGAATCATCACCGCCTGATTTATGGAATTAACCCTGTGATTCAGTCCGTAAAAAGGCGAATTGGCGATCTTAAGCAAACGCCCGGTCAAGGCCGGGTCATGACCGATAATATCGGCCAGGCTGTCGAAACTGACGTCGTCTTTACTGACGGATTCAAGAACCTGAATGACCGATTCGGGAAGCGCCAGGAGATCGCTGTTCTCGGCAATTTCAGAGCGCACGTCAGGGGTTGATTTCAGCGCCGTTTTCACCATAATAGTACAATTATCGGCTGATTGCGCCGCTAATTGAACGAATTTCCGCCACTATGCTCGTGAAATTGGCAAATTATCTATGATTTCTGACAACTGCTCGAGCCGAAAAGGCTTGTGCAATAGGTGATCGACGCCGGCGCGGCTAAGACGGTCCGGCTCGATCTGGACACCCCAGCCGGTTATCATTATGACCGGCGTATCGGGCGAGACAGCCTTAAGGCGCGCCGACAGCTCCAGCCCGGACATACCCGGCATCGCCATATCTATAATCACGAGGTCCGGGTGATGCTTTTTAAGCAGATGAAGGCCGTCTTCGCTGTCGTTTGAGACGACGATTTCATGGCCCAGCGACTGACACATGGCCGCCAACAAATCGAGAATTATAGCCTGATCGTCGATGGCCAGCACGGTCAGTTTTGCGTGCTGAAGTGCCCTTCCGATCGCTCTTTCGGCCGTCGGTTCGAATGGCAATCTGAAGGAAAAATAAGACGGTGTCTCGGAAAACCGATCCTGCGCGAAAGCCCCATTTTGAAGGGACAAAAATTCGTTCAATCCCGCATCGGGAAGCGTCGATCCGGCGGCATCCAATGTTCGGTATCTTCCGAAACCCGACACAGCTTCTACCGGCGGAAAATTCTTGCGGTGTTTGGAAACGTCAATATAAATATGCCCCATGCTTTTATAAGTACTTACGGTAATAACTTCCTCACCCCCGACACCTCTTGCAAAAGCTTTCAACGCTGTCCGCATGAAGTTTGAAAATATATTAGTGTCGACGGCCAGCGTCGGAATGTCGCCGGGAATGAAGTTAATTTCGTACGGCCGGGTATCGATCATATACAGGTCGCCCGATATTATCGACTTATCCAGAATCTTCTTGATTTCGGCGTTGATATCCAGAGGCTTAAGCGTGACCGTTTTATCCAGCGTGGTTTTCGTTATAGCATTTTTCAGCCGTTCAGCCATGGACTGAGAGGTCTTTTCGATTTTGGTCAATGACTGTAACAGGGCCCCGTCGATATTCGGTTCCCGAAGCGCCAGTTGACAGTGGCCCGAAATAGCCAGAAGATCATTATTGAGTTCATTGACGACCGAAGCGCTGAGCGGTCCCGATGCTTTTTCCGGTAATACTTTTTGAAGGGTATGTCCGGCCGATGATATTTCCAGCTTAAGATTCGCCAGACCGACAATGACCGAAAGCAGGCGGTGCAACTCCGTGTGTGAGGCCGATGATCCGCTGAACGAAAGGACAGACAGAATATACCCCGCCGCATCGCCGATCATAATCGGATAGTCGGCCATGAATACCGGCGTGCCGCGCTCACGGGCGAGGGCCAGAAGCCTCCCCCGGTTTTCATCATCGAATTCCATCAGCTCCCGACCGACTTTGTCGGAACCGAATGATGATTCAATGCGGCGAAGTGCCGCCGCGCGGCCGGTCGGTCCTTCGCCGAGGGCCAGCGATATTTCCCCGGCGGCCTCACTTTCGATATTGGTCCGGGCAATGCCGAGACGGTCGGCTCGTCGCTCGTACAGCAGCAAAATGCTCTCGTCCGGCAGAAGGCTTTCCATATGCTTTGTTAATTCTATAATCGGCTTTTGCGGTGATATAACAGAAAACGTCATGCGCAAGACTCGGGATATGATTTCAAAGCCGCGACTGCGCGAATCGCCCAACCCGACCGCCGTTTCCCGACCCAGCAAGATTGCCGCCAGCGCCGCGACCGTCTCCAGCAGGTGTAATTCGTCTTCAGTCAGCCCGATCGAACCGCTATTGTTGCGCATGAGAATGGCGTTGCGGGATTTATTGATCGGCATGAAAATCGACGCTCGTGCGATAAAACTCTGCCCGCTGTCGTCGGTGCCCTCTTGATTGAGTATCACGGCCCGGCCGTTACCGATGGCATTGATAATGGCCGATTTGAAATTTTCCGAAAAATCGGGCTTGTTACCGGTGCCGCCGTAGATTTCCAGTTTACCATCGGCCATGCCCAAGAGCCAGACTTCATCCGAACCGGCCATACCAAGGCAGCGCCGGGCAAATGTATCGACCGTCAACTTTTCATCGTGCGTTGACAACAAAGCGCTCAGACGGCGACCAGATTCTTCCCACACCTTACTTTTGGCTTCAATTTCATTCTGGGCTTTCTTAAGTTCCTGCGACAGACGCGAGACTTCGATTTTCTCCACCAGCCATTCGGCAATCGGCAGTACCGTCGAAATGTACTCACGGCCGTAACGCTGTTCTTCGGTGGAAAAGAACAGCATCGCTCCCTGCGCGGATCGCCCCGATTTCAATGGTACGACCAGAATCGACCGGAAGTTCGACGCCGCCAGCTGGGCCTTCCCACCCAGCGAGCGGAAGTCCGACGTGATCATCGGCTTTTCGTCCTCGATGGCCTGGCTGACTATGTTATGCCCATAGGGATAGTACTCGAGCAGCGAAATTTCTTCTTTTTTCAATCCGGCCGACGTTGCCAGTACGAACGTCCGTTTTTTTTGATTGTACAGAAAGATCGCCCCGGCCTGTTCGCCGAGACCGTTCAGCAGACCTTTTAAAATGCGGTCGAGCAATTCTATCATCGGGTACGGAAAATGGCTTTCCTGTTGTAACGTATCGAGCAGTTTAAGTTTTTCTAAGTGATTGACGACTTCCACGTCCCGCTCGCCCCAGTAATTATAAAAGAAGATCAGGCCGATTACGGTCAGAACCAATCCCGAAACAGCCAGCACCGCCT
Source organism: uncultured Ignavibacteriaceae bacterium (assembly GCA_964569945.1). Taxonomy (GTDB): domain Bacteria; phylum Zixibacteria; class MSB-5A5; order GN15; family PGXB01; genus CALAMC01. The sequence continues at coordinate 38,324 of CAZMWI010000005.1, read as the reverse complement.
TGACAACCTGCACTGCCGGATAGACACCGTCGAGAAACCAGGTGGGGTACGACGGCAGGGCCTGCAAGAGGTGTACTATCGTCGTCGCAATGATTAGCATCAGCCCACCGTAAATCATCCCCCGGCCTCCCGCTTCGCGGGACCCGTGGACGTTCAGGCGCAGAAGTAAAAAGACGGCCAGCCCGACGGCAAACAGAAGATATATGACGGCCAGTGTTAGATTCAGCATTTGTTACCCTACCAGCTCCCCGTGAAGAGTCCAGCTATCGGCGGCAGTAATCTTGACATTTTCTATACGACCAATGTACTCAGACGGAGCCTTAAAAAGCAACGTTTTATTTCCCCCGGTTTTTCCCTTAAGAAATTCCTCGCTGCGGCGCGAAAAACCGTCGACCAGCACCGACCGCACCAGCCCGACTTCGCTTTGATTCTTTTCGAGCGAAACCTCTTTCTGGATTTTAATAAGTTCGGTCAGGCGACGAATTTTCTCCGGCTCGGGGACATCGTCAATTAGTTTGGCCGCAGCCGTGCCCTCGCGCACCGAATAACGGAACATGAACGCCGAATCGAACTTGATCGTCCTCACGGCATCCAGCGTCATTTCGTAATCAACCTCGGTTTCACCGGGAAAGCCGACGATTAGGTCGGTCGTGAGAGAAATATCGGGGACAAAGCGACGGAGTCGCTCAACCAAATTTTGATAGTGTTCGAAAGTATATACCCGCCCCATTTTCTTAAGAACATCATTCGATCCCGCCTGAAGCGGCAGGTGAAGATGCCCCATGACCTTCGGCTCTGAAGCCATCGTCTCGATCAGCTTGTCCGACAGGTCTTTTGGATGCGAGGTCATGAAGCGAATGCGCCGGACGTCGGTTCCTTTTGCGACCGCCGTCAGCAGATCTGAAAAATCAACGGCATCGTCGGCGTATGAATTAACATTCTGGCCGAGAAGAGTAACTTCGAGTACGCCGTCTTCTATCAGCTGCCTCACCTGGCTGACAATCTGAGTCTGAGGATATGACCGTTCGTGCCCGCGTACGTACGGTACAATACAATAACTGCAATAATTATCGCACCCGCGCGAGATGGTGACGAAAGCGCTGTAGGGCGTATCGCGGCGGGGCATGACGTCGCCGATGTCCTCATAACCGAAATCGACGTTCACCTTCGGCTCGTTGTTTTTCTGTGCGACAAAATTCGGCAGATCGTATAACCGGTCCGTCCCCAGGACGAAATCGACATAGGGAGCCCGCTCGAGGATTTTGGGCCCCAATCGCTGGGCCATGCACCCCACCACCGCCAGCCTGACACCGTTTTGTTTTTTGAAAGCACTCAGTTCGGACAGGCGGCCGAATACGCGCTCTTCAGCGCGTTCGCGTACCGAACAGGTATTGAGGATCAATAGGTCGGCTTCGGCCTCCGATTCGACCGGTTGGTATCCCCGGGCATTTAAGAGCGAGGCCAGGATGCCCGAATCGGCCAGGTTCATCTGGCATCCAAACGTGATTATTTTATAGGTTCCTGAATTCATTGGTAACAACTCAACAACTTGCGCCCGGCGGGTAATCGCGGCGATTTCTTCCCGGCTTCAGCCAATATCAGCCAATAACCCGGTCAGGTCAAATAGTTTATACGGCGCCGCTCACAATTCACCCACAAAAAAAGCCCCGGCTTTACCGGGGCTTTATTGAAGTAGTCCGAAAGACTCTACCAGGGCACGACGCAGCCCATCAAAGGGGCGGGCCCGTCATTGTATATAAAGTCGATCAGATATAAAATATCGACAAGGTCAATGGCGCAGGAATGGTCGACGTCGCCCAGATTCAGATCGGGCGGAGCCGCGGCGTCTTCATAAACGTATGAAATCATCTCAAGTATATCGATGAGATTAATATTGTTATCCTGGTTATAATCACCCGGCGCAAACGGCGGCGGATTAACACTGATCGTAAACTCCTTGGTTTCATTGGACGCCGCATTGAAATAATCGGAAACCTTGACGCCGAAAGTGAAATCCCCACTCTGCTCCGGGAAACCCGTAATTTCGCCGGTCAGCGAATCCAGTGACAGGCCGGTCGGAAGAGCCCCGGCCGTAACCAAAAACTTGAACTGCCCGCTGCCGCCTTTGGCTACGAACTGATAGTCATAGGCTTCATATTCCTGCCCGGTATCGACGACGCTGGGGAGGAAGTGAATCTTCCACGAGTTTTCCGCCGAAAATTTAAGAATCCAGTTGTCCGGGTCGAGCGCGATCGAGACCGGCTGGTCATCGGTATAGACACTATAAATCGTGTCCCGGGTGTCATTGTCGATGACAATCGTATCGGCGCCAGTGGCATACGTGAAAACGAAATCTATCGGAATATTGAAAACGAGCGGTTCGACCGACTGAGCCTGACGAAGCCTGAGGTATGTTACATACTTCGACGAATCGGCGTCGAACTCGCTGAATCTTTCATACAGGTAGTTGGGACGGTAGCGCCCGTACAGCCAGTCATCGAAAAACGGCGTCAAATCCTTACCGGAGACGCTTTCGCAGAGATTTATGAAATAATCGGTGCTGGCCGACCCGTACTGGGCCGAGCTATTGTAATAGGTATTCAGGATATCGAAGAAAGTGGCATCACCGACCACATGCCTCAGCATATGAAGCAGCCAGGCGCCCTTGTCATAAACCACGATGTCGAATATTGAACCGGTATTGGTCGTGTCATAAACATAAATCGTTCTCGGTCCGCTGTAATCCATCCCCGCCATGTAATTATGGTACGCCGTCTCGCCGTTCAAGGCTTCATAGTACACAGCCTCGCAATACGACGCAAACCCTTCATTGAGCCAGATATCGTGCCAGGACTCGCACGTGATCATATCACCCCACCACTGGTGGCCCAGCTCATGGACGATGGTCGGTTCGTAAAATCCGAACCAGGTTCCGGTCATGGACGTATTGGTCTGATGCTCCATGCCACCGCCCCATTCGAAATTGGTATGCCCGTACTTTTCATTGAGAAAAGGGTACTGGCCGAAAAGATCGGAAAATATCGAGATGGCGTTAGGAGTGATGGCATAATTAACATGAGACAGAGTCAGATCGTCCATATAGACGTGGTTGATGATAGGCATGGAATCGGTCGGTGAATATTTGTAATAATTCGCCCACACGGCATAATTACTTATCGAAATCGCGAACAGGTAGGTCGCGATGGGGTAACGAACCCGGTAATTAAAAGTCTTCGTTCCGTCGCCGTTGTCGACCGTATCGATCAGCGTCCCGTTGGAGGAACAATAGTAGGCGATGTCATTGGTGATATGAATGTCCATCGAATCGGCTTTATCATCGGGACGGTCTTTGCACGGCCACCAAGTCCGGGCAAAATACGGTTCCGAAAGCGATGACACCACCGGGACTATTCCGGTGCCGTCATTTCTGGTATCGAAACTGAACGCCTGAAAGCCGCCTTCGGTCGGATGTCCATGATACACCACGTTGAACGAAGCATCCTCCCCGGAATCATAAGCACGATCCAATGTCACGTTCAGACGCATGTCGGCATGAGTGAAACTCAGATTGCCCGAAGAATTATAAACAGAATCGACAGTGAGCGCGGTATCTAAATCTATTTCAATATTGGTCAGTCCGTTGACCTCTGAACGATACACGCCTTCAACGTCACCGTAAATCAGTTGAGTGGGAATATCGACTCTTATCGTAACGTCATAAAATTGGGCGTCAACAGAGTACGGGTCAAAATCGGACTGCCCCGATGCCGCCGCAATTGACTGGACCACCCGGCTTCTTTCGAGTTGATAAGCTTTTATTTTCCCGAGGATATTGTGAAACTCTGACGGCGTAAGCTGTCTTTCCGGTCCGACAATGGCGTTAATCCGGGAATCGTGCGCCAGAGAAACCGACGCGAGAAGCAAAAAAAGAGGCAGCATGGCAAGCTTAACGATCCTGAAATGCATGGTTTATTTTCCTTTTGCTTTTATGGCGGTAATTGGCGTTCCAGCAGGTCGGTAATAATTCAATATACGTCCTTTGTATACCGGGTCAAGATATTAAAGTAACCCGCTGATTCATTCCTTATTAAATACGCTAAAAAAACAGTCACATTTGCTTATTGATTTTGTCGACCGATATGAGACTTTTCCCAATAAAAAAAGCCGTCCCGAAGGACGGCTTTTTTTGAAAAGATCAAATTAATATGGATTTCCGCACAAGGGACTTCCGCCAAAATACAGATAATTTATAAGCTCTTGAATGTCAAGCAGATCGTAATGATAATCACAGTTACAATCGGCAACTATATTTTCCGGCATCGGGTTGTCCCAGGTATAGTAAATCCAGTAAATCATCCACAATAGATCGTTCAGGTTGAGCACTCCGTTCCAATCGCAGTCACCGTGCAGTTTCCAGACCTTCAAGGTAAAGTTGATATCGATAGGAACATTATCGGCATCCGGTGATGTAATCTGGCCGGCACCCGTATACGTTCCGAGAGTCATTCCATAACCATTGGGAGTAATTTCCACCAGCCATGGATATTTCTGATCGTTGGTGGAATCAATATTGAATGTAATCCAGGACAGATTCTCGTTGAACTCCCACGACATACAACCGGGGTTATAATTGTTGACATTCATTATCTTCGGACGTCCGGTCTGATTTTCCTGCACGGCAAAGGTGTAATTTCTGGAGGAAACATAAACCGACGGGGTTGTATCGGTGGGCAGAATCCTCATCTGAACGGGCAAAACATAAGTATTAACCAGCGCATTCTGGCAATATATGACAATGCTGTCTTCATAAAGCCCGGCAGCATACCCCTCGTAAAGATAAGAATAATAAACCTGCGTCCCGTGAGTGCCAGTTAGCGTCGTAAGGTTCAGCCAGTCAGGCTTGTGCGTAATTTCCCAATTAAAGGTATCACCGCCGCCGTTATAAACGGTGAAGAACTGCGGGACCTGGAAAATTCCAATACCCTGCGAACATTCATAATACTCGTCGTAAAGTGAATCCGGACTAACGAATATTTCTGCGGCATTCTCGACGATATGAAAATGAAATTCTACCGGTATCGGCGAATTGATGGCCTCCGGGGATGACACCGAGACGGTATCGAAGAAGTCCTGGGGTGGATTGCCATTCAGGATCTTGAATTCGACGTCAATGGTTTGAGGGACCGATCCCGATGACGGCGTCATGTTCAAAATGCGCGGGGAGGTTTCGTGCAGTTCGAAAGTCATGCTGCCGCCGCCGGCATTCAGTACCGTAAACTGCCGATTGGGTGGGGATCCGCCGGGAATTTCAACAATGACAAATATGGACGATGAATCCACGGACAGTACGGGCAGGCCGGAGGCGACCTCCAGCCGGACGGCCGCGAACCGCGGATTATTGGTAGCGGCCGGATCGGATACGACAACAGTATCGTAGTACAACCCGTATGGCAGTCCGGTAATATCTACCGAAAGCGTTATATCACCGTCATTGGTGCCTGAAGTCGGGAATATGTCAAGCCAGCTTTCGGAATTGGATGCGGTCCAGTTCAGGGTTCCCGCACCGGTATTGGAGACATGCAGCGTCTGATCATCGGGATTTGACGAATCGGCTACGGCGCTGAAATAAAATTGTGATGTCGACAAACCGATGGTCGGGGGCGGTTCGGTCATGGTCAGCGTTACAGGAACAATCTGCGGGCTGTTGGTTGCCGTGGCCGCCGAAATGACTATTGTGTCACGATATACGCCCGCCGCGAGACCGGACGTATTAACCGAAACCTGCACATTTGTCGGAATACCCGTGGCCGCGCCGAAAGCAGGGCTTATGTTTAACCAGGATGAAGACCACGTGCCGGTCCAGTTAAGGGTACCCGCGCCGGTATTGCTGACGACCAGGTTTTTCGGTGCAGGGGGAGTGCTTCCCGTCACGCCGGCAAAATCCAGCGAATCGACGCTCAGACCAATAACCGGAGGAACACCGTCGGAGATGGTCCAGCAATAGGGACCGTTGAATTCCGGAACCGACGGCGGCAGCCAAAGCCAGTCGTAGGTCGGATCGCTGTGGCTGATAGAATCAATACACAACATACCGGTTTGTTCCGAGTGAAGTCCGATCTGATATCGGATAAGGTCCTGATCATCGCTGGCCGGCCACGATGAAGCCGGTGGCACGCCCGCTGACGTGTGGTTCATCGTATCAGGCAGGTTGCCGTCCCAGCTGTCAAGACGCACCTGGTTAAGAGTCGTCCAATATTCGAAAATACCGAAACCGTTCAAAAGCAATACGGACCCGTCGCTGCCCAAAAACTCCTGACCGCCAATGTCGCGATACGTGACATTGGTCAGTCCGTTGGATCCAGACAGCTCCCACGTGGCGCTGAATCCGAGACAATTGGTGCCGCTGGTATTTTGCATGTATATATCGATGGTGAAATCTTCGCCGACCTGAATAAATCCGGGAGCGATTTCCGGCTCGGCCTCGGCATGAATCAAAATATTGGCCGCACTGGCCATTCCGGCCCAAAAAAGAATTAACACAGCCGGAAGTGTCAGAATAAGTTTACGTCCCATGTAATACCCCTATCCTGTTATATTAATTGTTATTTATCGATTGTTATTCATTTAACGGCATGAATTCCAATTATCTCTTCGGCCCGGCGAAATCCCCCTCGGATCCCAAGCCGTAATATTACAGCGACCGGTGCCGCTTCGGTCAACTATGATTAGTAAAACAGGGAGCCATCCACAAGTCTTCCAAAACCAGGGGATTTACCCTGCATAAAACGGGTCAGTAAAAGAAAGATGTATGAACATCAAGGACTTCCCGTCATTCCTCACCTTCCCAATATAACCCCGGTTGCGAAAAACTGTCAAGTTAATTTTGGATTAGAGATTCGCTTTAATCTTACGGATTGGCAGCGAATGAGCTTGGAAAAAAATAACAATAAATCTTGCAGCGGATATTACTTGCGTTTTTTGCGGCCTTTTGCGGCTATCTTGCGGCTCGAGGGGCTCTTTTTGCGGTTCTTTACCTTCTCGATTTCCGCGGCGAACATTTTTTCAAGAGAATAACTTGACGGAATAAAATCGAGTAGAGCCTGTTCGAACAATTGATCGACCTTATCGATAAATATGAATCTCGTCTTTTTCAGTATATCCGGTGGGAGATCCTTAAGGTCTTTGGCATTTTCGGTCGGCAAAAAGACTGTCCTCAGTCCGGCCCGGTATGCCGCGCTGACCTTTTCTTTTACACCTCCGACCGGAAGTACCTTGCCCCGCAAAGTTACTTCACCGGTCATAGCCACGTCGTTTCGGATCGGGCGCTCGGCCATGAGCGACGCCATCACCAGCGAAACCGTTACCCCGGCCGACGGCCCGTCTTTTGGGATGGCCCCCGACGGAAAGTGAATGTGAATATCGAAATTGCTGAAATCTTCGGGGTCGATCCCGAGGATGTCGGCTTTGGACCGAACATAGCTGTGTGCCGCCTGAATCGATTCGCGCATGACGTCCCCCAGTGATCCGGTCGAAATAACTTCGCCATTGCCGGGCATTCGCAATCCCTCGATTATCATCAGGTCACCGCCAACCCCGGTCCAGGCCAGACCGACCGCAACACCGATTTCGGACTGTTTGTCGGGCTTTTCAGGAATATAAATGGGTGTCCCCAGAAAATCTTCGACCGTTCTTTCGGTCACATGCCATGATTTGCGGACTTTCGACGCCTTTTCTCGTGCAATAAAACGGAAAATCCTTTCAATCTGACGGGTCAGATTGAGAAGTCCCGCCTCAAGGGTATAAAAGCGGATAATGGTCTCCAGACCCTTCTGTGTGAAAGTGACGTCGCTTTTCTTCAGACCGTGTTTTTTCTGCAGCTGAGGGATGATGTACTTACGGGCGATGAATATCTTCTCCCTCTCGATATATCCGGGCAGTTCCACGATTTCAAACCGATGCGCGAAGGTGTCCGGCATGTCTTCGGGTGATTTTATGGAACATATGAAAATCGCTTTGCTCAAATCTATGGGCAGGCCGATATAATAGTCCAGAAAATTGGAATTATAACGCGGGTCGATGGCTTCCAGCAAAGCCAGTGGCAGGGCGGTGTTGGCATCACCGGCGAAATATTCGATGTCTTCAATCAAAATAACCGGATCGATAGTACCTAATTCCTCGAGCGTCCGAACAATTATTCCCGGAGTCGCACCGAGATAGGTTCGGGGCTGGCCTTTGATATCGGCCAGATCGACCAGTCCGCCGACCGAAATGCGGGCGAATTTTTTGCCCAGCGCCGTGGCGATTGCCCGCGCCAGCGAGGCTTTGCCGGTACCGGGAGCTCCGGCCAGACACAGAACCGGTCCCTGATTTTTCCCGCCCGACAACAGCCGCACCGCCAGACGCTCCGATATTCTTCGCTTGGTCTGAGCGGAGCCGAAATACATTTTGTCGATACTTTTCTCGACCTGCAATATGTCATAGGTGTCCGGCTGACAAACTCCCCACGGGATGCCGAGCAGCCAGTCGATGTACATCTTCGTGGCCGCGAATTCGGCCGAAGCGCTCGACAACTGTCCCAAACGGTCGGCTTCGGCCAAGGCCTTGTCACGCACGTCAGTAGGAAGATTGGTATTTCGCTTGATATCTTTTTTCAGCTGTTGCGAGACTTTATCCTCGACGAATTCATCGCCCAGCTGTCGCTTGATTTCATAAAGCTGCTGTTGAAGATAAAACCGCCGCTGCTGTTCGACATTACGTTCCTCGACGTTCTGTTTGATCTCGTTGGAAATCGTAATCCGCTCCAGTTCGCCCTGGAGGAATTTCAAGACTTTGCGAAGACGGTCGGTGGCACGGTACGCTTCCAGAATCTGTTGTTTGGAGCTTATCGGAAAATGGAAGGCGGTCGTGACTTTATCGGCGAAACTGCCGGGATCGTCGAGATTGAATTTCATTATATAAGACAGCTCGGTCGAATACAGCGGATCGAGAGCCGTGATCTGTTCTATGATGTCGATTATTTCTTTACAAAGCTGGTCGGTCCGCGCCGTCCGGGTAACCGATTCCTGTATAAAAGCGATGCCGGTCTTGATATACGGTTCCGTCTGTTCCACGTGCTGCAAGGCTATGCGGTCGGTGCCTTCGAGCGATATAATCTTGGAGTTGCCGGGTCCGGGTTTGACCGAAATGATCTTCGCTGCCGTCCCGATCTGGCACAGGCTGAAGTCTTTGTCGCCCATATAACCGCCGGGGGCGTAGGTGATTCCGATTAAATCACCCTGATGAAAATAGTCGTCGATAAGGTTAATATTGGATGGCCGGCCGACCTGAAGCGAGACCGTTTCGCCCGGAAACAATATCAGGGTTTTGGTCGGCAATATGGCCCAAACCGGCTCTTTATCGGCGGCCAGAAGCGGTATTCGTGCTGACAGTTTTTTAATCATGGCAACCTTTTTATATCGTATCGGCGGATTCGATCAAAGTTATATAAATCCGTCCACAAAAACAATTCTATTATATAAAACCCGCTTCCGGCCGTGCTGTTCCGCCGTCATCAACAGGCCCGGCGCATCGTCAACTTATCGGCGATAGCTCGTAACTCATAGTCGGGGTGCGACTTAAGATTCGCGAGGTTGAGCCTTATCTGCGACGGGTCGAGGTCCAGACGATAATATCCCAGGCGATTATTTTCAAAAATCTGCCATGGGAAACCGCCCTCTTTGTTGATCTCCTGCTTCAGGCGATACAGGTAACGAGCCTGATTGAAACCGAACTCGATGTCGTCCTTATAGATCCAGCCGTCGCCGTCCATCAGGCGCGATCCGGCCAGCTTGGCCAGATACTTGAACGATTTGCCGGTCAGGCGTACTGGGAATCCGTCGATTTTTACCAAATACCGCTCGCGCTCATAGGAACCGTCGAGTTCCACCACCGACGGGCGCAAATTACCGCCGGGCGGGACCGCTGAATGATAGTTTCCCGAAATCGACGAAGATGCACTGAATTGATTAGCCATTTTATCCTCCTTCGCTTCTGATTTGACCAGATTGAGTAATTTTTCGATATTTTCTTCGGGTACGATAATACCCTTGAGGTCCGATGGAACGCACCGCGCCAGATCGGACGCGGTCAGAAAACCATGGCATTCCAGCCGCGAATAATCATCGCGGCTCAACATCCGTCCGGCTTTTTCAAAAATCTCGTGCAGACGATAATCGATACCGTGCTGAACACGGAAGGCGCTCTGTTCCAACTGCTCCGGCAGACGGCTGCCGCAGTCGGCCGCCTCCGCGAGATTGCCCACCGCCCGCAAAAGCCAGGCGGCGCTTTCAGCCAGCGTGACGATCTGCCCGTGGTGTAAATTGTACCGCTGTTCCAGTTTTTCGACCGGGTCGCCGTCGGCCCAGTCGCTCAGCACGAAGGTCGCCTTAAGCCGCGCAACCGTTGAAAAATCGAGCGGCTGGCGTCCGATTTCCATATCTATATAGGCGTTCAGTTCGGACAGGTAATCGTTGAATTTCTCGAATACGGCTCGTTCGTACAATCGCATGCGATAATCCCGCGACTTAAGCTCCACCCGCCCCAAATCGAACTGCGGACCCGACACCACCAGCGACAGCCAGCCGGTCAAGGTATCCGGCACCCGCCGCGACAACATGTCCTGATAATGCTCGACACTCTCGGCGCTCAGGCCGCATTCCGCCGCCAACCGGCCGACCGGCGTCGGCTCCAGCGATGGCTTTATCAACCCGGCTGAGATCAATTCGTCGATCGTAAAACGAAGATCGTCGTAGGCGATGATATCTCCGGTCGCCGCCCGGAAGGTACAGCCCAGCATTTTCTTCAAATCGGGAAGGCCCGTCAGGCGGAATGTCGTCAGCAAGTCGAGCAGAACCGTCTTGAGATGCTGGCTGTGCAGGCTGGAACGGATATTTTCTCGGTGCTCGGTGTCAATATAGGTTGACCAGAGCACTTCCCGTTCGAAATCCGACGACGCCATCACTATCGCCCGCCCGGGACGACCTTCCGGTCCGTAGCCGAACCGTCCCGCGCGACCGCTTATATTAAGAAATTCCGACACCGCGATCGGCATTAATTGCGGTTCGCTGCCGAGCAGTCCCGAGGAATATTTCATCGTCTCCAGAAAAACCGTTTCGGCGGGAAGGTTCACCCCCATCGCTAGTGTCGTCGTGGAAAAAATTACTTTGATCTCGCCCCGACGGTACCCCTCCTCGATCAAACGGCGCTGGCCAATAGTCAGATCGGCGTTATGAAACGCCACTCCCCGCGAAAGAACCTTGCGCAGCGATCTTATCAGGTAGCTTTTTTCTTCGCCCCGCAGGCGTTTGAGCGTCTCTCTGGCCGGGGACCACTTGACGATCGAGGCCAACCCGAAAGCGGCCCGAAGAGTATCTTTACGCGTCGGCAGAAATACCAACCGACGGCTGTCGTCGGCTTTGAGAAATTCAATGGCTCCGTTCTCACCGGAATCCGGGGGAATCGCGATATTTTCGCAATCCTCCCGGGCACTGTTAAAACTCCGGTAACGAAACTCGCCATTGCAGGCCACGCCGACATGCAAGTCGACCGGCCGCACCGTCTCGCGGATCAGTTGGCAATCCAGCCAGCGGGCCAGATCGGTTTCGTTCTGAAGAACCGCCGACAGGGCGATCAACCTTGGCTTGTAGCCGGAACCGATTATTTTGGTCAACGCCAGTTCCAGATCGATCCCGCGCTCGCCGTCGCCAATCATCTGCAACTCGTCGATTACGATCAAACCGATATGGCACAGGATATCGGGATTCGCAGTCAGGAGATGATTGAATTTTTCGTAGACAGCCAGAGCCAGATCGAAATCACCGCGACGAAAAGCCCGGTCGTTTTCCGCGTGATCGCCGGTGACGATTATCGTTTTTATTCCGAGCTCGTTGTAGCATCCGCAAAAGTAATCATACTTTTCCTCGATAATGGACTTCAACGGAAAGAGCATAATTGTCTTGCGGCGGTGCAGAAGTGTATCTATCGCTGCCATTTCCCCGCAAAACGATTTACCCGATGACGTCGGTGCGGAAATCAGCAGGTTCTTGAGCTCTCTGTCGCCGCAGCTTAGCAGGCCGTTTTTTATAGCCTGCTCCTGAAGCGGCAAAAGCTGTTGGCCCTGACGGTTTGTCCAGGCTTCGATTATCATATCCGGAATACCATATTTT
>CAZMWI010000005.1:0-26021 GCA_964569945.1 uncultured Ignavibacteriaceae bacterium | reverse complement strand
CTCAACCGCAGCTGCCGAAACCGCATAGCGGGCAGGACATGCAATAACCGAGGCGAACCAGATTGGCCCCGCAATCCGGGCAGGACTCCGGTGACGTTTGATCCGGGTAGTACACCTGACCGCTTCGAGCCAGACACACCGCAACCGGAGTTTCCGAAAAATCAATAGTGGTTTTTATCGGTTCCATGTTCGTTCTCCTTCTTTATGATTTATTATCGACGCAAAAACAAAATACTGCACATTCGTGCAGCTGTCAAGCGGTTTTTTATTTTAACCCCATAATTTTTAACCACTTACGAGATATAGTAATAGCCTGAAATAGACCCCACAAGATATGGAAATGAAAAGGCCCGGCGTAGTGAGCCCCCGGGCCATATTGCGATAAAGGGTTAAGAGTACCCGGTCACGCCCAGGCTTTAATCGTTTATATCAAACTCGAATTTAAGCGACACCCAAACCTTGACGGCCCTGCCGTTCTGAATCCCCGGTTTGAATTTGCATTTCATAGCCGCCGCCAGAGCCGCCTCATCGAAACCGGCGTTCGACCCCGACGAGACATAAATGGCCGCATCGGCGGCGTTACCTTTTTCATCGACCAGAATTCTTACCCACACCGTCGCGGAGATACCGACCATCCGCGCCTGCCTCGGGTACTCCGGTTTGGCCATAGTAATAATATCCGGCGGAATTTCGCAGGGTGTAAATTCAGGCACCCTGGTATCATAAACATCCCCGTCATCGACCACGACGACGTTCTCGCCGAACTCACCTTCACCCATGCGCCCCCTATCGACCAGTTCGTACAGATCATCCCGCGTCGGTAACATTCCCCCATTCACGTCGACGAATTCATCGTCATCAATAGGAATCAAATTGGATGATACCACCGGCGGTTCCGTCCGGGCCGCCGATGCATCAACCCGTGGTTTGGGTTTTACGATATTCGGCAAAGGCTCAAAACCGGCCTTGATTTCTATAATGTTGTCGACCGGGATTTCAACGACGGGCGGCGGTGCTCCGGCGAGCAGGTATATAAGCCCTATAATAAGAGCGGTAAACGATATGACCAGCAGCATGGCCAAAGCCATATTTCGCTGATAGGCCATCTTGAGTTCTATGGCGCCGTAGCGCCTGATTGCGATATGCGACATTATAGCCACCTCCTTATTGCGATTCGCCGCGACAGCGAATCCACGGTTTTTGAGCTGTCGGCCCGGATTGTCCGGATCGTACACCCGGTATGGGCGTATATGGAGGGGCTATACTTTCAAATTTTTTGTGGCAGGCGCTTCCTTCGTTAATACAGCTACAATTTAAACTCCACCGGTACAGTTACCCAGCAATTGACCGGTCTGTTGTCCTTGACGCCCGGAGAATAAACTGCCTTTTGAGCCGGGATCAGACAGCACTGTCCGAAACCGACTCCGGGTGGATTTTCCTCCGCTATTTTCACTTCCCGGGCTCTGCCCTTCTCTCCAACCAGCACGTGCAGCACAACCTTTCCCTTCCCGACCGAGGCATCTTTGGCCTGTTCCGGGAAATCCGGCTGCCTCATCCAGATGAGAGCCGGTTTGACATCGAGCTGGTCGTTGTCAGAAAAAACAGTTTCCGGTGATTTGCCGATAGTCGCGCCTGCCCTGTCTTTGCCGGATCGTACCGCTGGAGGCGTGGGGAGCGGTTCGATACAGGACTGACCCGGCAGCATAAAACGCTCGCTGTCGGCTGCGAAGACGATATTGCGGTTTTGCAGCGGTTGTTGCGGGTCAAATGAGGGTCCGCTTCCGAATTTAAAATCAGGCGGGGTAGCGGTATTTAGAAACGTGAAGGTTCCGACGGAAACTAAAAACAATATCAGCAAGGCGAACAGTGGGTGGGTTATAGCCCTGCCGCATGTGGCGGTGTCAGGGGTAAGCTTGATGCTTTGTCCCGACATTGATCTCTCCTTTCATCTCTTCCGCTTGTGCAATCCTGGATTGCGGTTTTATAATCTTCGCCCGTACTCCAAGCACGGACTCATTGTCATACAAATTGTCTGCAAGCGGCTATGAGGGGAGCCAATATTGCTCTTGGTTGGTAGTAAAAGAGCAGAGCTGTACTATACAATACGATACTATAAACGAATATGGCGATAAAAATGTGAGGTTCGAACGTTTACCCTGTGCGGGCATCTCCGCCTTTACGAAGATGCCTGCACGGATAATTTTGCCTCAATTCGAGTTGGTTAAATCGAACTCGATTGAGAAAGAAACCCAAACCGGAACCGGTCGTCCGTTCTGAATAGCCGGTTTGAATTTACACTTTTTGGCGGCCGCCAGCGCGGCTTCGTCGAAACCGGCCTTCGATCCCGAGGATTTCAAAATGCGGGCTTCGCGCACGTCACCGTTTTTGTCAACCAGCGCCTGCACCCAGACCACCGCTTCCATTCCGGCCAGTTTTGCCTGACGCGGATATTCCGGGACGGCTTCTTCGATCATCTCGGCCTGAATCTCGACCGGGACAAAATCGCCCGGAGCCGGCATGTATTCCTCTTCGGGAATATCGACGACGATATCGTCGCCGCCCTGACCCACGGTGGAAACATCCGGGGTTACGATGTCGGCCAGTTCCTCACGGCTGGCGATCATGACGTCCTGGTCGTCCAGGATTTCATCATCGGCCACCGGTTTGGGAATACCTACCTTGGGTTTGGCCTGTTGAGGCGCGGAAATATCCATCCGCGGCGGCTTCTTGGCAACCGTCGGGGGCGGACCGAGGTCCGCAATCGTCTTGATGACTGTCGGCTGCACGTAAACGGTTTCTACCGCGGTCAGTTTCCTGTAAATGAAAATGCCCAATATGACAAGAGCTACAAAGGCGATTATCGCACTTATGGCTATCAGCATATTACGCTGATATCTGGCCTTCAGTTCATAAGCACCGTAACCACCATATAATGCATTGGGCATTCCGGTTGAAATTGCCATTATTCTCCACCTCCTGACGCGGATGCCAAAGCGGCAGCGACGATACGATCGTCTTTATCTTCCCATGGCCCCATAGCATACCGATAGGAGAATTTTTCTTCTTTGGTCAATTCGTCAACTTTTTTCCCGAGCTGTTTGGCTTTCGCCGCATTCCACGAACGTTCCAGAACGTCTATTTCGTCCAGGATATCGACCATCGCTTCATAATGGGCGTCACGGTTAATCAAAATAAGCGTGTTCAGCCTGGGGTTATCGAAGTTGAGGTTTTTCAAAACCGATCGAAGAGAATCCGAATCGACCCGGAAAGTCGTATCGGAGGCCGGATTGATATTCGGAATCATTTGCGGAAGGTGTTCAGCCGGATTACCGATATTCCAGAAAAATCGGTCTTTATCATCAATCCTGATGGTTAACAGGTTGGATTCTTTCACTTCCACCGGTTCCGATTTATCTTTGGGCGGAAGGTTAATTTCCATTGCCTGCGGCATGGAAAACACCGTCGTCACCATATAGAAAATTAGCAGAAGCATCACGATATCGACCATAGGAGTCATGTCGATTCGTATATGAATCCGTCTTTTCTTCCTTCGACCGCCTTTGCCCTTTTTAGGTTTTTCTGATGGGCCTACTACAGCACCGGCCATCTATTTCACTCCTTTCAAGGTCAACACCTAAGCCCCTTTGTCTTCTTTCTGTTTTTCGAGGGCTTCTTTCTCGGTTTCGTTATCCGTAATTATCAGAAACCTCGTAATGTCGGAATTACTCATGGTTTCCATCACGTCGGACATAACGCCATAACTCGCGTCGCGGTCGGCTTTGATTACGATCAGGGCCCGGTAATTGACGGCCCTGGCCCTATTGATAACGGAACCAACATTGTAGGTATCGCATTCGGCGTATTTACGCACCGTCGTTTTCACCTGCCGTCCGTCGATCGTGACGTCCTCTTTTTGCAGGAAGTCGACGAAGATCGAGTCGTTTTTCGTCACCGTGATATTGATAATATCTTTATCCGGCAGCTCGATCTGCGAATGCGATTGCGGCAAAGTAACAGCCTTGGCCTCCGGGGGCTTGAAGCTGGTCGTCGTCATATAGAAGATCAGCAGGAGGATTACGATATCCACCATCGGCGTCATATCGATGACCACACCTACGCGCCGTTTTTTCTTCATAGACATAACTTACTTGCCTTCTTTTTCTTTCAGAAGCTGTATAATTTCGAACGTTGCTTCGTCCGTGGTATAATTAAAAGCATCTACTTTATTAACAAAGAAATTGTAGAAAAAGATTCCGAGGATACCGGAGGTCAAACCACCGGCGGTGTTAACCAGAGCCTCGGAAATACCGACTGCAAGCTGCTGGGCGTCGATAACGCCGCCTTCGACGTTACCGGTCGCGGCAAAGGCACGAATCATACCGAGCGTCGTTCCCAGAAGACCGATCATCGTTGCGATCGATGCTATGGTCGACATGGCGATCAGGTTGCGCTCCAAAAGCGGACCTTCCAGAGCATTGGCTTCGTCGATCGCGGCCTGGGTCAGGGCGATTCTCTTTTCAGTATCGATAGCTTTGTCGTCCTTGACCTGGCGATAGCGCTCGATTCCGGCGCGAAGGACGTTGGCAGTGGTGCCGCGCTGCTTGTCGCAGGCAGCCAGGGCGCCATCGTAATCACCGGCATTCAGAAGCTGAATGACGTTCTTGAAAAATACCTGCACCGAGCTTTTGCCCTTGGCGACTTTGTATAGTGATATGAATCTTTCAACCACAAACGCAAGGAGCATGAGCAGAACGGCCATCAAAACCACAACCAGGGGACCGCCCTGATGAACGCTGTGCGCGATTGAACCGGCCGGCTGAGCCTTCAAAATCACGCCCCAAACGATATAACCGATCGCGAAAGCGAGGATGGAGATGATCGTTACGAATAATGATTGTTTCACTTTTAAAAAACCTCCGGATAATTAAATTATATTTTTATTCCTAATCTAAATTTCCACGCCCTTGGCACCATTTAACGCAAAACAGGCTAGGGTCGCGTAAAAGCCGTACGACAACAGACCCAGATAGGTCCCCGTGCCGTAGCTGCTTCCGATTTGCTTGATCATTTCGTTCGTCGTCGAGAACGAATAATTCGCCCCGACAACCGACAGGACTATGCACAAAACATAAACCAAAACCGGCACCCACGCCAAACGAAGGACTCTCTTCAGTTGAAGCGCCTTGACGTCCTCCGTGCCTTTCGAAGCATACAGGGTATACAGGGCATAAACGGCGTAACCGATGCAAAACACCATGTAGAGCAGCATCAGTATCGCCGTAAGAATCAGAACGAATCCCGATGAAAAGATGTCTCCGCCGTAACTCCCCAGCGAGGCAATCGCACCAAGTCCGGAAATCGCATGATACTCTCTCTTGATTTCTTTACGCTGAGTGGTTGCCATGATGGAACTGAAACCGGCTTCATCTGTCAGGTCTTCTTCCGTTTGAGATCCGGTCGCGGCCATCGCCGCCGAGTCCGTCGGGGCTGTCTGCGCAGCCATCGCCGCAGAATCGGCCATGCCTCCGGCCATGGTCGAGTCGGCCATACCCTGCACCATCGATGAATCGGTCATACCGACCATCGGCTGCTGAGTTTCCGTCGGGGTCGCTTTCACTTCGATCTCACGATACCCCGAAAACCACGGGAAGAACAGAGATGCGACCAGAACCACCGCCGTTACCGTCAGGACGATTTTCTCGAACGACGTTACGCGGGCTTCTTCGAGTGTATTGTGCTCGCGGACACGGGTGCTCTTTTCGCGTTTCTTCCTGACCTTCTCGATCCAGGTCTCTTTCTCGGAGTCCGACTTGAAAATGCTGCCGATTTTGCCGGGATGAATCTCGAAGCCGAGGTATTTGAACCTTTCGTCGGGATCGAAAGTCTTTTGAACCCCTTTGTCTTTATCTTCCTTTCCGGCCATGTACTCTCCTAATATATATTAAAGTCTACTAATGTTCGAACTTAACCTGCTGGTGACCGTCTTTTGCCGCCTGGTTGTTCGGTTCGTACTTCAAAACCTTCAGATACCACTCGTCGGCGGAGGCGTAATCGCTGGTACCGCCCTTCTTATCCCCCGCGTCATTTCTTTCAATGGCCCGGTAATGATAGGCCTGACCTATCCATAACATCAGGTCGACATTATCGGCTTCGCCAGTGCCTTCCTTTTTAAAGCAATCCAGCGCCTTGGTCAACGAATTGATTGCGCGCGTGTAATTGTTGGGACAAATTCCGCCAAAATAGGCATAACCGAGGCCCTTGTGGGCTTCGCAGTTTTCAGGATCGATTTCAAGCACTTTCTGGTACCAGCTGACGCCGTTGGCACAGTCGTTTAACTGATAGAGATACGTCGAAGCGAGCATACCCCGGGCCTTTAAGGCCGTCTTATGGTTTTTCTCGTTGGCCCAGATCGAATCCCAAAAATCGACGTTAATCTTGGTCAGATATTCCACGGACAATTTGGCCAGGTCAACACCCTCGAGCGGATCTTTCGCAGGCGGCGCACTCATGTCATCACCGAGGCCGAGGTCCTCATCTTCTTCCATAGCCAGACCACCTTTATCGAGCAGATACAGAGCCGACGTGGCGGCGTTGTAGTAAATGTACCACTGGCGATCGTCCACGCCCTGGGCGATTCTTTTCATATAATAAATCAATGCGTTGCGATAGTCACCGGTCAGAGTATAGGATACGGCGACGCCGTACAACAACCGCGACTGAGTGGAATCAAAATCGAGTGACTTCTTAAAATATGCAATCGTGTTATAATTATCCTTCAAGTTTTCGTAGCATTCGCCCATGCGGCGGTAGATTTCGGCTTCGCCGATTGTCGAGCCGTAATCCGGACCGCCCTCACGCACGACGTCGTTTTCCTTCTTATAATAAACCAGCGCCGAATCATACATCTGCATTCCCTGGAAAGACCGGGCGAAATAGAAAAATATGTCGCGCGGTTCGACCGGAATATCCAGAACGGCGCGGAAATCCTTGTTGGCTTCTTCATATCCGCCCAGCGCCAAATATGACATCCCGGCTTCATAGTACGCCCGTCCCGAAGTCGTGTCCGGTGGAGTATTGGTGAGTTCGAAATATTTCTTGTACGATCCGATCGTTTCGAGATAGCGCTGCTTGGCTTCTTCGCTCGTACGGCTGGAACGTGCGGCCTTATAATAAATACTTCCGGCTTCCATCCAGGCATCGGCGTGCGTCGAATCCTTTTCGAGAACGATCTGGAGCTTTTCCAGGGCGCAGGTATAGTCTTTCATCTCCAGACAGGCTTCCGCCCAGCGGAAATAGACACTCAACGAAGCCGTATCGAGCTTCAATGCCTGTTCGTAAGACGATATTGCCAGCGGATAAATTTTGTTCTTGAAATTGGCGTCGCCGAGATTGAGATGATACTCACCGTTCTCGGGATCGGCATTTATGGCTTTGCGGAATTCCGTATCGGCGTCGTTATAATCACCGCGGGCCATATGCACCAGGCCCAACCCGTTATGAAATTCCCCCTGCATCTTTTTGTCTTTTTTCAAGCCTTCCTTGAAAAGCTTTTCGGCCTCGTCGACTTTATTCAACTTAAGGTCGATTTTGCCGAGCAGGTACATCCCCTCATAAAACTTTTTGTTCTTCTTCAGGGCTATGGTCAACTGCTTTTCGGCCTCAACATATTCACCGCGCTTGTAATGGATCTCTGCGAGAACATAATAATTGGCATCGAAACTGGGATCCAGATCAATCTCCTTATGAAGAAGATCAACCGCGGCGGTGGTATCCCCGGCATTCAGGGCATCGGTGATTTCCTGTTTAACGTCGGCCGCACAGGCCAGTACGGGCAGAAGAATCACCGTTAATAATACCAAAAGTCCTGTTCGGAGATACGCTTTTTGATCCGGAAAACTCAATTTGAAACCTCGCTTTTTCAAAAAATTAATCTCGAAAAATAGTCTAATTGCCTCATTTGTCAAGCGATTTCGTATTGTCTTGATCCGCACGTCTTAATCCTTCCGGTTTCTTGTTATAGCGGTGGTTGAAATACCTTACGCGCCATAAAAAATAGACCACAAGCAGGAACGCCACGATTAATTTGGCGGCGGGCGAGATGGCTACCGGCATAAAAAAAAGGATATACATCCCTCCAATAAGGACTATTACGGCCGAAGCCAGATTTACTATTTTTGATGATCGCATATCAGGCATTGTCACCTTCCTTTTATTCTTATACAATCAGACATGCGACAACTTCCCATCTATAGGGATTGCACAGCCTATTAAATCAACTTTTGTGCCGCAATGTTGAATTTTACCGCTCCGCTTAGCCGTTGCAAGGACATAACTTAATAATACTCAATATAGTGTGGTTAACGGCCATGATGTAATTCGCAGTTTTTGCGCCCGGAAAACGTGCCGACTTGACGGCACCACTCATAATCCGTTGGACGACAGTTCGTTACACGACACAATTACTCTTCCTCCGGTCCCAGCCAATCAGCCGTTATTCGTAGCTTATTACTACCCGAACGCGATATTAACAGATTTCCGCGAAATGGCACCGCCCGCCCGGTCGAGTCCATGGCCGGTATCAACTGGACCTGTTTCAGTATTTTGTTCAAATTCTGTTTTGCCTCTGACGTCAGATGTTTGCCATAAATCACCCATTCAATGGCGCCGTCGGCCAAAATATTTATCTCAGCAGGAATCGAATCCTGCCCGATATTCATCCCGGGAAATCCGAACACTCCCGACAGATTTTTCGGATATGCCGGACTCAAGAGAGAATCAAGATAAAGGGCACTTTGCAATCGGTATCGATCGATAGGGACTTCCACCGGCGATGTACTATCCGGCGGCCAAGCCAGGGTGGGGTAGTTTTGCTCATCGAAAAATCGTGTGATAAGATAAAACTCCGATGGGAACCGCTCTCCCTTGTAGCTCGCTGTCCGATATCGCGCATAACGCGCCGATATCGAAAATAGGTCTGACAGCTTCGGATTACTTGTGGCTTGCTCGACAAAATCGGTGACCTTGCCATCGCTATCGACATTCACCTTAAAGACGGCATAATCGTATTCTGTCCGACCGGAATCCTTGGGGACACTCAGATAATAAGATGGAAAATACTCAAGACCCGGCAACACAAATCCGTTTTCGGTCAAGGCCATGTCTATCAGCCTGCGGTCGCGAGCTCCGGTTGTGGCATCATATGGCAGCGTTAAATCGGCGCGACGATTAACGCCCTCGGCACTGAAAGTAATCCTAATCGGGATCATGACGGCTGTCTTTTTACCTTTAACTTTGCCGGGCGCAAACTGCAGGGCTTTCAGGGAATTTTTCAAACCCCGGACGAAATCCGGTTTTATGGTTGTATTATACGACACGGAATCGACCTTTCCCTCTGCCGAAACATACAGGCGCACATCACGTGCGACGGGGAACATGCTCCCGAAAACGGTATCCGACTGATTAATCCAATCGGCGCGATCCGTCTCTAATAGAGGGAATTGAAGGCCAAGAAATTCATCGGGTTTGTCTGCCCCGATAACCGAACAAGCTAACGTCAATAAAATATATAAATAAATAATTCGCATACTCGAAAATAATGCCCCTTAATTTCTAAGTCAACCGGTGTCTCTGATTAAACTTTTTGGACCAACCTATGTTCCAAACTTGTCAGGCGCTTTTAAATCCGCCGCGTTTGATCAACATCCAGTCTTCGGCGGGTATTATAGCTCTGAATACCAGTAAGCAAACCACAACAACAATGCCGATGTTCAGAGCAAAAGCAGGCCATCCGGCGGGCTGAATAATCGCCCTGAGCCCGTATGAAGCTCCCATCGAAATAACTCCGCCGATTAACGCCACCGAGGCGAACGATTTATAAAACTCACCCAGATGTATACCCAGAACCGAGCGGATTATTACCGGCATAGCTATCAAATACACGAAAAATTGCGGAATAATCGTACCGTATGCGATGCCGTCGAGTCCGAATTTTCTTAACAAAATAAGACTTAATCCGAGGTTGGCGAGGCCCTCGGCCGCGATGACATAAAGAATATTCTTGTGCGCGCTCAGGCCGTAAAGAACCGAATTGGCGATGGTCTGGGGGAGATATATCGCCGCCGGGAGAACCAGAATACGCAGGATTCTGGCGGTCTGCTCGTAACCGGGCCCCAGCCATAGCCTGATAAATGAATCGGCGTAAATTAAAATCATTCCGGCTATGACAAACGTGATATAGGTCAGATACTTCGTGCCCCGGGTATAGATAAACGTAATATTGTCTTTTCGTCCCAGCGCTTCGTAATGGCTGATCAACGGCCGCAATGGAAACGAAACCGCCAGTACGACATTCCTCAGGTAGACTATTATCGATCCCGCCACGGCATACTTGGTAACCGAAGCGGCATTGAAAAAATAACCGACCAGTACATTATCGGTATTGGCTATAAACAGCCAGGCGATAGAAATTAGAAACCCGATATAACCATAACTGTATATTTCATGAAATGCCGCCCGGCTGAAAAATCCGAAACCGAACTTGATTTTCGGGTGTAGCTTTTTCAGCCAGACCGCGGATATTACCTGCCTGATTACGCTGTACCCCAGAAATGAATAGGCCATCGCAACAATGCCGTAACCATGTGACAACAGAAACACTATTGTAACGGTCCTGAGAATATCTTCGCCGATGGCCAGCGCGTTGGCGATATCATACCGATGCACCGCGTTGAGCGCTTCGGTCCAGCTCATCATGAAAAAGTTGAAGGCGACATTGACACCGATAATTATAAGCGCCCGTCTGGTATCGGCCAGAAAATTAACCGGAATAGAAAAATGACCGAGTATGAAAAATGCGAGAATGAGTGAAATCCCGATAGTAAACACTGCAACAATCGAATAAAGCGCAAACGATGTATTTATCACCGCGTTGATATTATCATAATCTTTCAAACCAAGATATTTCGAGACAAACCTTATCACTGCCTGCCGCATGCCCATGTCGAAAATCGTGAGATAGTTGATTATGGAAAAAATCAAAGCCCACGCGCCGTAACGGCTGTCGCCGAGCGAATGAATAATAAAAGGATTGACCAGAAAGACAATGATCAGCCGTACACCCAGCGCCACCCAGCTGGAAAAGACGTTTTTGGAAAACTGTCGAATCATCCCCGGCATGGGGCAATAATAAGAATTTATTTAGCCAATGTCATGATTTTTCGGTCAACGCGTTGGTTAAGGCCTTGTCGAACAAAAACATTGACAAATTTGCCCTCTTTTGTATTTTATAATAAATACATATCAAATGTTCGATCATATTACTCTCTGGGGGAGCAGCTATGAAGTCATTTCTGTTAGTCCTTTTGACGGCATTATTGCTCGTGACGAACGTCTTCGCTGTAGGATTCAGGGTAGAATTCACCAACAAGTTTGCACCCGATAAAGTCAGCACGAACGTTCTTTCTTCTATCCAAATTTACATGAACAACGGAGCATCACCTCTTGACGGACCTCGCTGGGGTTTCAGCATGCCGCTTATGATATATGGTGATGCAGATATTCAATGGGTTGACGTGGGTGGACCGACAATTGAGGAATACCCGGATTATTTCCCATTTCACTATGATACCCATGGTGCCTTAATAGCCTATGGCAATTTCGGTCGAGTGAGTGAATGGTTTTCCGGCGTAAACAGAATATCTGTCTTTTCGGCCGAATCCTGGGACTCCAATCTGCCGGATACATTTAATAGCACCCTATATGGCAGCCCTTATTTCGGAAATGGTGCTTGGCCGACTGATTTGGGTGAACTATTAGCCTATGAAATGTTTTTCAATACCGGACCGAATGAAGGCCAGATTTGTATCGATTCGATTGCACATTCAAACCCCATTTATGATTGGCTCTGGCTGCCGCCCTCAGGACCATTTGGTGGGCCCTATTGCGTAAATGTCGTAGACGGGCCGATGCCGCCGACAATTTCCAATTGTCCCACCGATCCGATAGACATGCAATGGGACGAGCAAGTCAGCCGCGTTTTCAACGTCGATCTGGCCGACGGCGCTTCCATTACAGATGCCGAGTCGAATATCGGCACGGTTGAAATAACCGGTCCGTCGCAGGTTACGTGGACATATAATCCAACTTGCGACGATATTGGGCAGTATTCGGTCGAAATATGCGTCGCGGATGAGGTTTATTCATGCCCGAATATCAATTCCTGCAAGTTTGATATAAACGTTCAGAATACCGCCCCGGAATTTGTCAATTGCCCGGCGACGATTCCAACCCCTAACGCCGGCACATCCAGATATGTCTTGAATATAGATGATGCCAATGACGGCGATGCGGTTATTCTTTCCATTGAAAACGTCATGCCCAATCCTATCGGTTCTGATATTAGTCTGTCCGGTGACACGGTTATATTCGCAGCGGATATTGCCGACGATGGCACAAGTTTCGAAGTGCAGATTAAAGCGACGGACTGCGCCGGAGAATCCTCGTATTGTACATTGATATATATACTGGTCAGTATTTCCAATCAAATAAAAATAGAGTATACAGATAACGTGGTTCAGGGACACTATCAATCGGTCGCGGTTTCAAAGGAATACGGGAATTTTGATTATTACGGTTTCGACTTCCTAATGGCCTACGATGCGTCGGCTCTGACCCTGATGGGCGCTCTTCCCGGCGATCTATTCGATTCCGACGGCTCCTTCCGGTGGGAATATTTCACATATCGTTTCGGTCCCTTCGGCAATTGCGGTAACGCCTGCCCTTCGGGTCTCGTTCGCGTGGTTGGTATGGCCGAAACCAATGATGGCGCAAACCATCCGTTGGATTACACAATTCCCGATGGAACGGCGCTATTTCACCTCAATTTCTTGGTATCGAATGATCGCACACTTGAATGTCAATTTGTACCGATCAAGTTTTACTGGATAGATTGCGGTGACAACACAATGGCCTATCATTCCCCGACTGATTTCGATCCGATGTCGATTTCGACCGCTGTTTCTAAACGGGTATATAACTATGTCGGTCCACAATATCAGGAAATCACCGATGAATCAACCGGATTCCCGACCTTCACCGGATTCCAGCCTAACAATTGTCCCCCCGAGCCCAACAAACCACCTGCGATGCAGAATATCGATTTTTACAACGGCGGAATTCAGATCATTTGCGCCGATGACATCGATGCCAGGGGCGACATCAACTTGAACGGCATCGCCAATGAAATCGCCGATGCGGTCGTGTTCGTAAACTACTTCGTTTATGGGCTGGCGGCATTTACAGTCAACGTCGAAGGCCAGATCGCAGCAACCGATGTGAACGCCGATGGACTCACTTTGTCCGTCGCCGACCTGGTATATCTGATTAGAGTTATCACCGGCGATGCTCTCCCCTATGACAAACTTGCCCCCGATGCCGAAACCGCCCGATTCATGATGACCGACGGTATTATCAGCACCGATCACGAACTGGGAGCGGTGTATTTTGAATTCGATGGTGCAAAAGATCTGCACCTCGCCCCTTCGGCTCAGGATATGAAGCTTGATTACAATTTCGATGGCTCAAAAACAAGAGCCATGATTTACAGCTTCAAAATGAACCGAACCTGTAGCGGCGATCTCTTAATTTCGGATGCAGCGCCGGCCAAAATCGAAGCCGTGGATTATTTTGGAAACAGCTACAAGACGGAATTCGTGCAAACGCCGCAATCATTTACAATGACCGTCTATCCCAATCCGTTTAATTCGGTGGCCACCGTACAATTCGATCTGCCGGCAAATACACAGTGGACCTACCGGATATTTAACATTGCCGGACAAACCGTATTTGAAACGAGCGGAAAATCAGTCGGCACTACTAATGAAATCCGGTGGGAAGCCAACGATATGGCGACCGGGATTTATTTCGGGACCCTGTATTTTGAGGGACAAAAGGTCGTCGAAAAAATGATTCTGCTGAAGTAGACAACGGATTTTACATTTCGGGTGTGGCCCGAAGTTCCAGACCGATCCAGGTGATGGCGGTCAGCACCAATAATGCGATTTTGGCCGGTTCCGGACAGGACCGGCCCATTTCGTTTATAAGCGCCCAGACTCCCAATCCGAACATGAGTTTTATCACTGCCTCGCTGAAACGCTGCTGCACTATATTAAAAGCGCCTATAAGCAACAACAAAAGCACGACGGCCGGGCCGAGTATTTCAAGTGACCAGCTTTCTATGGTATAATTGCACTGGAAGACGCCTAAGGCCGGGATATCGTGATTGACACCGATCATAACAAAATGGACTGCGAAGAAAAAGACCGACAATGCCACAAACAATAAGGCATCGACCGTCCCCGTCTGCATTTCTCTTAAGGCAGCCATGGCAAAAAACAGCCCGGCGGCGATAAGTCCCGACAGGAATAAGAAATTCCCGAAACCGAATATGTCTTTTATTGCGGCATCCATTTTATCAGTATCCTATACTGTAAAAACCGTGCCGTCTTCGGAAATCACCACCTTCACACCTAATGTCGTGCAATAGAATAAGATAGATTGCACGGGATTCGACCCGAGCGGTTTTAAGCTGAACGATTAATCACGGATAATGAAAATGGCTGCAGATGGATCCGCGATTAAAAACCCTGGCTTTTAAGGAATTTCTCGCCCTCTTCCTGGGTTTTAAAAATCTTGCTGATGTCCTCAGTGCCCCCGATGGCGAACATTTTCTTGAGCTGCTTAATCGTGGTCGGATTATCGATAATATTGATCGACCAGACCATACCTTGCTCGCGGCACCATTTCAAGTGTTTGCCGATTACTTCGAGGATTTCCGGATACGACGACTTCCAGTTGCATAAGTTTATGAGCTTGGCCCATTTACCATCAGTCAAGGGAGCCACGGCTTCGGAAAATTCCTTATAATAATCCTCGGCAGTATCCTGCTTCCAGATACCATAGATTTTTTCCAGAACCAAACGCCTGTCCGGATCGACATCAATTGTAAAATTCATATTAAATGGCATTGTCAACCTCTGTAAGTTAATACGAAAGCCAAATATTATTGTAAGCTGGTACTCTTTTGTGACAAAACAATATCGCAAGAGCCCGCCCCCAAGTCAATAGAAAAAGCCTTCCCCAAAATAAAAGATGCCGCCGGTTAGGGCGACATCCTTCTGGGAGGGACTATGTGTAAGGCATATGTTATACGCCAATAGAATTGGCTTCGTTGCAAAGAATATCGATTTTTTTTGAAAAAACAAGACTTTTTTTTAAAAATTTATGGACCTTTATCATCCATTTCGTTCGGTTTTTCAATATGTCATTGACCGGCATAATCTTATTGTCCCACATCTTTTGTAAATATTTTTTTTGCCTTCTGTATAAATTTACCAAAAGGTACACAATTTATTCAAACACTACGGCCGGCGGCGGTAAACGGCTATCATCGCCACCCCGCCGAGAGCCAGAATCGTGCCTATCCAGAGCAGACTTATCCCCGGCTTCTTGGTCACATCGAGAACAAGCTCATCGGGCGCCGCCACTTCGGCCAGCCCCGGTATATCCAGCACCACCGAACGCTCGGTCGGGGACACCCGGTCGATACTCACCATCAAATCGCTGCCCTTAAACAGGCTGATCGGCGTCGATTCCAGTTTTCCGCCGGTGTCGTCACCCATATTCAGATGCGGCTCAACCGTCTCGGTCTGGCCGTCGTGTGTTACTTCGAGCGTCGTTCCGACAGAAATCTTGCCCGGCGAGCCGTGGTCGCCCATATCGAAATCGATAAATTTAATCTTATAATCACCGACCGTCGCGGAATCGCCTTTAACCAGCTTCAAACCGCCGGCCTGACCGTGGTCAATAAGTTCAATCGGCGATACATAAAGATCGAGCAAAAAGCTTTTGTCTATATAGGGCCGCTTCATATAAGCGTTCATACGAGGGACAAAGAAATAGTCGGGACGGGCTTCAAGAGTCTTGTTGGACTTTTTCATGGAAATCAATAGCTGGTTGTTGTCGTTCATAATGGTCCCGTCCATACCGCGATAAATTACGTTATACCCGAACACCTCTTTAACCTGGCCGCGCGGAAGGCTGATCTTCTCGCTCTGCGCGTAGGCCGACGATGAAATAATACCGAGAAGCATCAAACCGAATCCGAGATGACAGATATATCCTCCTGCCGCCATGGGCTTGACCTTGAAAATCCTTAGGGCCGTGTCAATTTGGGCGCTGGCCGCGCTGGCCGCCGCCCCGATAAAGAACAGATTGGCCAGATCGCGTGCCCCAAGCAGCATTGCGACAATTACCGCCCCGACGCCTATTCCCATCGAAAGCAGCAAGCGGCTGCGTATCGACACGAACTGAAGATATGTAAAGCAGGTCCCGAGATAAATCGTAATGACCAGCGCGATAGCCGGATTAATACCGGTGGTGAAGAAGGCTGTTATCGCCAGAACCAGGGCCGCACCGAAAGACATCATCGCCCATTTAATAGAGCTTTTAAGATGTTTTTCCGATCCGTTCACCAGCGGAGTCAGTGTCAAAAAGAGGGCTATCAATATCGCCAGTGGGAACGCGAAAGCGTTGTACGTGGCAACTTCGGCGGCCGACGGGTTATCAGTCAGGTAGCGCGTCACCAGAGGCAGCGACGCCCAGAACTCGACTATGACCCCGACCACGAACAACAGCATCATGCCGATAAATAATACAAACTCGCGCGACATTATATTATAATTAAGTGGCTTGCCGATTCTGTCCTCGGAGTGTGATCTCCAGAAGACCAACAATATCAGGACAACGAACAAAAGCATGAAGAAAATCAGGAACGAGTTGATACCCATATCGACGAACGAATGGACCGAAAAATCAGCCAGAACACCTGAGCGGGTCAGAAAAGTACCATAAATGGTCAGCAGGAAGACGAAACAGGCCATAAGAAGATTTGATCGTCTAAGCGCTCCCGAACGGCGTTCCACGAGAAACCCGTGAATCAATGCCAGAGACATTATCCACGGCACGAACGACGTATTCTCGACCGGGTCCCACGCCCAGTAGCCGCCCCATCCGAGGGTCTTGTAAGCCCAGTAGCCGCCCATCGCGTTTCCGGCCAGCAGAAACAACGCCATACCCAAAACAAACGGCAGCGCCACCCTGGTCCACCCCGCGAAGTCTTTGCGCCACATCGCCCCCATTGCCAGCGCGAACGGTGCTCCGCCCAGCGCGAAGCCGCTGAACATCACCGGCGGATGGATCACCATCCACGGATCCATCAACAGCGGATTCAGCCCGGCTCCTTCCGCCGCCGGAGTCGCTCGCAGCACGAACGGCGAGAGATTAAGCAGCACGACCGAGAAGAAAATTATAATTATCGAATAGAAACCCATCGCCGGGATAGCGTACTGACGACCCCATTTGAGAATGAAGAACCCGAAGAAACCCGTCAGCAGCATCCAGAGCAGGTAGGTCCCTTCCTGCCCGGCCCAGAACGAGGCAAACGTATAGAAAAAGCTCATGTCCGACGACGAGTATTGATAAACGTACGCCACCGAAAAATTATGCGAAAATATCAGATAGTACAGATATATGGCCGCCGCGATGGCAAACACGAACTGCAGAGTGTACGCCCGTTTGGCGAGCCAGGCCAGATTCCTTTTGCCCGACGCAGTGACAAAAAACGAAGTGCACGCGAGCAGCGCCATAATCATAGTCAAAAACAGCGCCAGATCGCCGATTGTTGTTATACTCATGTTTTTCCTTTATCCCGATTGATCCATCTGGGCTTGATATTTTGAAGGGCATTTGACATAAAGCTTTTCGGCCACGAACTCACCGTCAGTCACCCTCCCCCGAACCATGACCGATTTGGCCTGATCGAAATTGCCCGGAATGATCCCGTGATACACGACTTTCATGCGGTTCTCGGTACCGGTATGAAGACTGTCCGGTTCGATCATGACAAACTCCAGCCGCTTTTGGTCGGCATCGTAATGGACCTGATCGAAGTCGACCTTGCCGCTGACCTGGACAATATTTCCGGATTTTTCGGCCTCGGCGAAAGAGACGTATTTCACGGTCGTCTGAAGGAAGGCCGAGGCTCCCCAGATTCCAAACAGAACGATAATGACCGATCCGATTATATATTTAGCCTTCATCCCGTTTTTCCAGCGTTTTGAGTTTCCTGTCAACGGACCAGACGTACAAAAATACACCCGTCCAAACAATTAATACGACGACCATAACTATATAGTTGGCATCCATATTATCTCTCCGATTTGAGTTTGTAAATATAGCGGTCAACGCGGATCGTTATATCATACAGCCAGAAGTAAAGAGCCGTGTAAGTCACCATGGATAAACCGAATACGATGGCAACCATGGGCGACAGAGACATCTTGCCCTGATTATCGACAATAGTGTCGCTCGGATGCTGCGAAAAGGCCGGATAAATACGAGGCAGGACAAAAATCAAAAACAGCGCCGAGACCGTGAATATAATCGTCATCACCGCCGAAAACGAAGCTCGTACGTCGTCGTCGTTCAAAGCCGAGCGCAATGCAAAATAACCTCCATATATAAGAAGAAGAATAAACAGCGACACCTCGCGAATCTCAGACCAGTTCCAGAACTCGCCCCAGGTCATTTTGGCGAAAATCGAACCGGTCACAAGCGCAATCGTCGCGAAGACGATTCCGAGCCTATTGGCCGCAAGGGCCTTGCGGTCGTAATCGGCATCCTTCGTGCGCAGATACGATATCGATTGAAACATCCCGACCACAAAAGACAACGCCGCTACCCAGGCCGCCGGGACGTGGAAATAGAAAATGCGATAGGCGTCGACCGGTCCCAGCGAAATCTGGGGGTTCATCGGCGACGGAAGAACGAACGCCATGACTATAACCAGCGCCATGGCCGGGAATATCAACAATTTCAACATAATAGATTCTATTTCTCCATAATCACGCCGCCAATATATTAAAGTTGCCAGACAAAATCAAACAACATTATCGACAGCGTCAACATTACAACATCATAGGCCAATAAAAGTTGCAAAGCCGACCCGGCCGCCGCGAAATCCCCGCCGGTGAACGAAACCAGCGTTATTTCGATGGCCGCCACCAGAAGCGGCAGCAAAACGGGGAACGACAGCACCGCAAACAACGCGCCTTTAATCGAAGCCCTTGATACGATAGCCGCAATTATAGTCGTCGAACCGGCCAGCCCGATTATTCCCAACAGCAGCCCGATTGTAAACAATATAAAATTCTGCGGGATCGTATCGAGTAATATTATATATAGAGGCACCAGCAGAACGGTCATGCAAATTAAAAGAAACAGGTTGAATATTATCTTCCCGATCAAAACCGCCGTCGCCGGGGCGTATAGTCTGAGAAACCCTGCCGTGTGAGACTCTTCTTCTTTGACAAAAACCTGCGCCAGCCCCGATGCCGCCGCGAAAAAGAGAATAATCCAGAACAGAGCCGCCATTACTTCCGGTCCGGGCCGGTTGATCCCGAGCGAAAACGAAACTACCGTCAACGTGACCAGAGAAAACATTATAATGGCGTTGAAGGCGTAACGCGTCCGAAACTCGGACAGCATTTCCTTCCTGAAAACGGTTGTAATTTTACCCGCCCAACTGACAGACACGGTCGGCAAAATCCGCCTCCTCCCGTTCATTCGTGGCGATAACCATCAACGCTGAGTTTTTCAATGATTTAAGATATTCAAGTATTAACTCTTTACCGGATGCATCGAGATACGCCGTTGGTTCATCGAGAAGCAGTATTTCCGGCTGGCGCAGCCTGGCCAAAGCGTATTTCAGACGTTGTTTCATCCCCGATGAATACGACCCCACCGCATCGTTGCCGCGCCCGGTCAGCCCCACAGATTTCACCGCTTCGTCCATATCCTCCCGCGATACTTCCCGCCCAGACATCCTGGTATAAAACACGATATTTTCAAACGCGGTCAGAGCGTCATAGAGTTCATGGTACGGTGTCACGACGCTCATACGATCGTGATATTGTTCAAACGCCAGTTTACCCCTATCGCCGGAATACTGCACTGTCCCCGATGAGGCTCTCCCCAGCCCGGTCAGGATATGAATCATGGTACTCTTGCCGGAGCCGTTCGGCCCGGTAATAGCCAGGCTCTCGCCGATACCGGTCGAAAAAGAAACATTCTCGAATATCCGCCGCGTCCCGAACGATTTGGACAGATCAATCGCTTCAAGCTGAATCATAATTTTAATTTAACCCCGGCCCGATAATATCGACATATAATTTTGCAAGATATATAACGCTGATGACAATCGTCATGACTGTCCTGATCGCCTTATAGGCTGCCCGGTCTTTGAAGGCCGCCCGTTCGCGGCGACTTTTAAGAGTCGCAAAACGACCGGCATAAAACACCGCCGACAGCGCAAATAGCGCCAGCACGATAGCCGTCAGCAGCATTTGTCCGAATTCGAAATTCATTATATAGGAAGCAATCAACACCATGATTGACGCAAAGTAATACTTGCCGGTTATATTCGACGGCAGCGAAACCTGCCGGTCGCGCATGATTATCAGTCCCAATATAACAATCAATATATCTCGGCCGATAATCAAAGCCGCGAGCCACCACGGAAAGGCTCTGAAAAATATCAGTTCCAATATCAAAATTACGGCCAAACACTTATCCGCCAGCGGGTCGAGGGCTATGCCAAGCGGGCTGACTTTGTTGAGCTTGCGCGCCAGCCAGCCGTCGAGGAAGTCGGTAATTCCGGCCAGAGTTAGAAGTATCAAACATATAAATGTCGATGTTGTATCCCCCCGCCAGAGGAAATATCCCATAATCGGCGCCAGAATCAGCCGCGACAGCGACAATAAATTAGGCGCCCAAACCAGATGTTTTAAATCATATCTATTTTCGTTTTGCAAAAAATCCAGCCTTCCGATCAAACCAAACACCGCTTTATCATATAATCCGCGCTCAAATTGGTTCCTTTTTTGTCCAAGATTAAAGCAAATACATAACCGGCTTGAAGATAACAGCTTCGTCGACTTATGCAAATTTTTTTTGTTGCCTGAACAGGAAGATTTCACAATCGTCTTTGTATAAAAAATAGAATGAATTTTGGCGTCCCTCAAAATAAGGAGTAGACTATGCGCCCCGTCAAGAACATGTGGTTAATAATACTGTCTCTGACGCTGCTGGCTTCAGCCGCGGCCGCCGACGTGCACGTGACCGTATACAACGACAACCTCGGCGTCATCCGCGAAACGCGCTCACTGCAATTCCAGAAAGGCACCGGAATTATTTCGTTTGTCGATGTACCCACGGCTATCGACGCCACCTCGGTCGGTTTCGAGCTGGTCGACAAATCAAAATCGGTCGCGATTCTGGAACAAAACTATGCCTATGATCTCGTTTCACCGGATAAAATTTATTCCAAATACATAGATAAAGATATCGACCTGTACAATAAAGACGGTCAGCTTTTCAGCGGGACGCTGTTGTCGTTCTCCTCGGGCTCGCTGGTTCTGAGAGACAAATCGGACAAAATCCAGATCATACGGCTCGACCAGATCGTCAATGTTAACTTTCCGGAACTGCCGGAGGGTTTGATTACCCGCCCGACCCTGTTCTGGAAATACGATTCGAATTTCAGCGGCAAAGCCGACGCGCACGTCAGCTATCAAACCGGCGGCATGAGCTGGACCGCCGAGTACGTCGGGATTTTGTCCAACGACGAAAAATCCATGAACCTCAACGGCTGGGCTTCGATTACCAACAACAGCGGCGCCACTTATAAAGATGCGACTCTTAAGCTCGTAGCCGGAAGCGTCAATCGCGCCCCGGCTCCCCGCGCCGGCGGTGCCATGGATTATGAACGACTAATGGTCAAGGCCGCCGTTCCCAGCTTCGAGGAAAAGGCTTTCTTCGAATATCATCTCTACACCCTGCCCCGTCCGGCCACGCTGGCCAACAATGAAATCAAGCAGATATCGCTCTTCGATCCGGCTTCGACTACCGTGGAAAAAGTATACAATTATTATCCCGATCAGGACGCCAAAAATGTCAGTGTCAAACTGAAATTCAAAAACAGCAAAGAGACCGGGCTGGGGATGCCCCTGCCCGCCGGACGAGTCCGCATATTCAAAGCCGATACCGACAAGAGCATGATCCTCCTTGGTGAAGACCGCATCGACCACACCCCCAAAGACGAAGAAGTCAAGCTAACCATCGGCAACGCCTTCGACGTCAAAGCCGAAATGAAAATCAAGGACTTCAGCAAAATTTCGAGCAAGATCGACGAGCAAACCATCGAATTAACCCTTCGTAACCACAAAGATCAGGATATTTCGGTCAATATCGAGAAAAAATTATACGGCGATTGGGATATTCTGGAATCGTCGCACGAATATGAAAAAATCGACGCCAGCACGATCAAGTTTGTCGTGCCGGTAAAAGCCAACGGAAAGACGGTTGTGACATTTAAAGTGCGTACCACTCATTAAGGCGGGTATTGCGGCTTGACACTCCGTCGAAAAGATATTAAATTCGAGGCCTGTTATGTTTAAAGAAATAAAAAATGTGATCGGGAGGAAAATATGAGATCATTGAAAGCAACCATAATTGCATTAATTTTGTGTTCGCTGGCGATTCCGGCTCTCGCCGACAGACTCCCTCGGGGTGTAAAACCGGCCGATGCCTATATAAAATCGGTCAAGATCGCGATGCTGGCGTCGCCGCCGCGCCTGGAAGAGGCCATGGGATTTTTGGATACGATTCTAACGTTCCATGGACCTTATCCCGAAGCGTATTTTTACAAAGGCAACATTTATGCTCAGTATGCCAATGACACTTACGATCCCAAGGAACGTCTCGATTATATCGCCAAAATGGCGGCCAGCTATGATTCCATGACGACCAGTTGCGAAAGCAAGGATGTAAAAAAGAAGCTTAAAAAGAATTGCGACGACTATACCAAAATCGTCGACTCTATCGGTGAATTCTATTGGAGAGAAAATTTCAATCAGGGCGTGGTGACCGTCCAGCACTACGACGAATTCAAAAAGAGCATGGACCAGGCATCTGATGACGAGAAAGCGTCGATGGAAGAACAGCTTAAAGCCATTGCCGACAGCGCGAGAGTATTCTTTACGATTGCAGCTCTGGTTCACCCGACGAACGCTCGTTCTTATGAAGGCCTGGGACTGGTGTACGACCGCGAGGAAAACTATGATTCCTCACTGGCTTATTATATCAAAGCGTCAAATCTGGAACCTGACTCGCTGGGCCTGATACAAAACATCGCCTATGCCTATATTAAGCAGCAAGACTGGGCAAACAGCATTACCTGGTTCGAGAAATACCTGGCCAAGCTGCCGGAAGATAACATTGATCAGCGTGTGAGCATTATGTCAAATATAGCCATCTGCTTTACCAATGCCGGCATGCCCGACTCGGCCTATTACTATAATGCAAAAGTAATTTCGGTCAACCCGGAACAGACGGCCGCTTATCTGGACAACGGCCGCTATTTCCTGCAGAAATCCTCTGCGCTGTCCGACTCGATCAAAACCGCGCAGCAAAACGGCAACGAAAATGCCGCTAAAAGCTTTATGACCGAACGCGATGCGGCGCTGGATTCATCGGCGGCTTATCTTAAAGTCGTATTCGAAAAAGAACCGGACAACGCCCGGGCCGTCGAGCAGTACGCGGTCGTCAGTGTCGTTCGGGGCAACAATGCAAACGCGGAAAAGGCTTATGAGGTTCTGACCAAACTGGAACCCGATGTCAAAAGCCATTGGGTAAGTTTGGGCGACTGCCTGATTCGTCAGGAAAAATTCGAGCAGGCTATTCCCGCCTACGAAAAGGCAGTGGAACTCGACCCCAAGGATCTGGCCGTTTGGGAACTGCTGGCTGACCTTTATTCGACCAACGGCAAGCCCGACAAAGCCGCCGAAGCCAAGAAAAAAGTCGCCGAGCTTAAGAAGTCCTAAAATGGAAAATTAAATTTACAAGGCAGGTCCGATAGGGGCCTGCCTTTTTTTGTCTATGTCACAAACTTTGATAAATATCGCCGTCCCCGGCACACCCGGTTTATTATTCACCTATGCCTGCGACCCGACCGATGTCGCGCGTCTGGAACCGGGACAAAGAATCGCGGTACCCTTCGGTCGCCGCAAAGCTCTCGGATTTTTTATAGAAAAGACTCGCCAAAAACCGCAGGCGACAATCAAGCCTATTTTATCCGTCATCGATCATCGTTCTCTCTTCTCTGAAGACATGTACAAATTCCTGCACTGGATGGCGACTTACTATTATGCCAACATCGCCGACGTCCTTATGTCGGCTCTTCCCCCCGAACTCCGCAAGATTAAAAGGCCAAACTTTGCGGTGAGTGCGGCTATAATGGACAAGACAGATATGTCTTCATTCCCTGAAGAACTGATAAAAAAGCTTGAAGATAGCGACACAATCACCGACCGGTCTTTGACCGTCTTAAGAAAAAAATTTGAAGCTCTTATTGACGAACTGATCGACAGCGGCGTCCTGACCGAAACCTGGGCGGAAACATCGGATGAAAATATCGGAACGCTTTTGGGATATACTATAGAATTTGCAAACACCGAAGATACAAATATTCCTGATGCATTAAAATCATTGGCCGGAACCGGTAAGTACATTTCAAAAAAAGAAATGCTTGCATCGGGCCTGACCGAATACGCTTTCAGAAAACTAAAAGATAAAAATATCATCCGGCCTGTCTTCGGTTTTCCGGAAATATTGCCATACATAAAGCCTCGACCCGATATTGATAAGCTGGTCCCGACTGCCGAGCAGGCCGAGGCAATCAAGTCCATTTTGGAGCACTCTCAGCACTTCCACCCGACTCTTCTCTACGGAATCACCGGATCGGGCAAAACTCTGGTTTACTGCCACATCGCCCGCGAGATTATCAAGCAAAGCAAGACGGTTCTGTTTTTGGTACCGGAAATAGCTCTCGCCGGGACGCTTCTGGCATCGCTTCGGGCCTATTTCCCTGATCGCATTGCTATCATGCACTCGGCCATAAATCCGAGCCAGCGGCTGGGCATCTGGCAGCGGGTCAAAGACGGACGGTTCGATATCGTCGTCGGGGCGCGTTCTGCCATTTTTGCACCTCTTGATAAGCTCGGATTAATTATAGTCGATGAGGAACACGATGAATCGTACAAGCAGGATGATCCTGCGCCGCGCTTCCACGCCCGCGATGCCGCCGTCATGCGCGCCAAAATGCTCGACATCCCGGTCATTCTCGGTACGGCGACACCGTCATTTGAATCGTACCACAATGCCCAAAAAGAGCGCTATCAGCTCATCCGCCTGACCCAAAGACCGGAAAAAGCGACGACGCCCTTCGTGCGACTGGTCGATCTTAAAAGTGAATATTTCAATCCCGACCAGGCTTATTTTTCGTCGATTCTCAAAAGCCATATAAAGGAAGCCCTGACAAAAAATAATCAGGTAATATTGTATCTTAACCGTCGCGGCTTTTCGCCCCGGGTTAAATGCATCACCTGCGGTCACACCCCGGAATGTCCGCACTGCTTGGTACCGATGGCTTATCACAAGCACGGCCAGCGGTTGCTCTGTCATCTTTGTGATTATTCATACGCTCACTACGACGTCTGCCAGAAATGCGGAGGAACCGACTTTTTATACCTCGGCTCGGGGACGCAAAAAATCGAAAACGCCTTGTCTGAAATATTCGACTCTCCGCGTGCTGTTCGTCTCGATTCTGACAACGCCCGCAAACGCGAACAGGCCCACATCACACTCAACGATTTCGCACAGAAGAAATATGACATTTTGCTCGGCACACAGATGGTAACCAAAGGCATCGACTTCCCCGATGTGAGTCTCGTTGGCGTCCTTATGGCCGACCTCGGCATGGATATGCCGGACTTCCGCGCTCCCGAAAAGCTGTTCGCCAAACTGATTCAGGTTTCCGGACGCTCCGGACGCGGGCAGATTCCCGGCGA
>CAZMWI010000004.1:15872-50251 GCA_964569945.1 uncultured Ignavibacteriaceae bacterium | reverse complement strand
TCCTCAGATCGACCGGGTTGGCGGCGGGTCTGAGGACCCGCCGATCACAACGTACATAGTGGAACTGAGTTTTGCGGCGTCAGGAACCCTTCCCGACACCAAGCTATCGCCAGGTTTTTTCTTATGGACACACCGGTGTATAGTTATTTCCGGAATCGTACAAATAAGAAATCAAAACAAGAATATCCAAAAGATTAATTTTGCCGTCACCGTTCGCATCGATCAGCTGGTCGCAATTTACCGAATTCGACGGATAATTATGCGGTTCCTCATACTTATAGGCAACCTGGAACAAGATATCCAGCAAATCAACTGTCCCATCGGCATTGGCATCACCGGGTACTCCCCAATCCCGGCAGCAATTGCCTTTGGTCCATTGAGCAATTTTGGCGGAGGTTTTATCACCGGCCTGCGTTATCCCACCTGAGACGACTAGCGCATCATCATATTGTACTGTCGACAGTATAAAGCCATTAACGCCTGAGCCGAGAGGCATCCACTCAGAACCATTCCACAATGCGATATTATGAGTTGCCTTATCCCCGGCCAAATCGAATCTTCCGCATGCAACTATTTTGCTGTCATAGTTGCCCAGCGCAATGACCAGGGAGCTACTGCCTTCGAATCCAGTGCCGAGTGATGACCATGACAATCCATCCCAAGCGGCGATTCGGTTCACATTGATGCCCCCGGCATTTAAAAACCAACCACCCACGATCAACTTTTCTTTATAGACGGCTAAAGCATTTACTAAATTATCCACTCCCAAACCGAGTTCAGACCAGGAAGCTCCATCCCACGCGGCAATAAAGCACTTGTGCATTCCCCCTGATTGCAATTTAAACTCTCCGCCAATAATCAATTGTTCATCAAAAACGGTCATTGAAGTGATACGTCGGTCAAAGATACCTCCTCCCAGAGATGTCCAAGAATGCCCGTCCCACACTGCAAGTCCATTTGCTTCGTCCTTTTCTCCATCGTTCAAGCCGGGATCTGCAATAAGCTTACCATTGTATACAGTCATGGCATGCACGTAATCGGACAAACCATTGCCTAAAGTCGACCACGAAGAACCGTCCCAGCCGGCTATATAATTAGCAGGTATTTCACCGGCCATTTTGAAATCTCCACCAACTATAAGTTCATTGTTATAGACTTCCAGTGCTTCCACAGCAGCGTATGACGAATCACCTATACCTGAACCAAGCGATCTCCACGTGGAACCGTCCCATGCGGCGATGCGTTTGGCGGGGATTCCCTGTATCTCATTGAATTCCCCTCCTACAATGAGTTCATTTTTGTAGATGGCTGACACAAGGATATCGCGGTCAATGCCCCAGCCTAATGCAGACCATTTCGAACCATCCCATAAGGCAATATTGCTTACCATCTCATTTCCGGCCAAATAAAATGACCCTCCTGCGATTAGCTTTCCATTGACGGCTGAGAGCATAAAAGGCCAACCATCTATTCCGGATTGCAATGAAGTCCAGGATTTCCCATCCCATGCGGCAATATGATTCACCGGGATGCCTCCTGCGGACATTAGCCATCCACCGACAATAAGATTATTGTGGTAAACGGTCATAGCCAGAACAAAATTGTCTGGTCCGATACCGAGCGAAGACCATGATGATCCATCCCAGGAGATAACATGGTCGGTCCTTCCGTTTTTGCTTAAGATACGACCCGCAACTATCAATCTGTTTTTATATACAGCCAACCTTAAAACTGTGCTTTCTTCAGAAATGAAATCTCCTGGTCCTACCGGCATCCAAGAAAATCCATCCCAGGCAGCGATATTATCCACCGGGTTGTCTCCGGCGAAAGTGAACCGCCCAGCTGCGATTAATTTTCCGCCATAAGTCGTCAGTGCATTTATGCGGGGCATGTCCCCGGTCATTCCCGAACCTAATGTCGACCATGAATTACCATCCCAGGAAGCAATACAATTGGCTGGCACACCACCTGCCATCGAAAAATCCCCTGCGACAATTAATCTGCCGTGGTAAATATCCAAGGACCATACTTCATGAAAATCTCCACCGGCTATTCCTGATCCAAGGGGCGACCAAGATCTTCCATCCCATTGTGCGATCTTGTTCACGCTGATTTCGCCCGAATTTCTGAATCCGCCACCCGCAATCAGCTTTCCACGAAAAATAGCCAGACTTAATACACCTCCGTCCAAGCCCTGTCCCAAGTTTGACCATTCAGAACCATCCCAAACGGCAATATTATTCGCTGATTTACAACCCGCCAGTGTAAACGCTCCACCTACAACTAGATTGCCTTGATACAAAGCTGCGACATATGTAATTCCACTTATCCCCGCCAAACATGGCGAAATGCTGTTGTCCCAGTAGATATCATCCGGATTGTCGGATTTATCAGCCGATGATGAAGGCGCAAATATCGGCTGGCCGGTGGAAGGGTCGATAGATGCAGCAAAGCCTTCCAAATCAAGTGCCCCCTGAAAACCGGATCTGCGAGCCGCCTCAATATCAAACCGGCCATCGGGTGTAATAAACTCCGAAACATCCTTGTCGGGCAAATTGCCCACGGCATTTGATTGAGAAAACGCGAGCTGATTTATGCCGAACAGCAGCAAAAAAGCGATAAGTGAAATCCTAATGATTGTCAATTGGATACGCATTAGCCCTCCACCCGATCGGTTAAGTTGATACCGCTTAAACACGAAATCAGACTCTTTTTAATATAACATTTTCGATGAAATTAACAAGATGAGATTATTGCTTGAAAATAATATTGACAGGCATTGAAATGAACGGGCAAACCGTTCAGAATATAAGAAAACCCGGCGGCTTTTAATCCGGCCGGGCTCACTATATCTCCATCACGGGCATATCGGTGCGGGACCGGGTGGATTAGAATAGACAAAATCTATCAAATACAATATATCAATCAGGTTGGTATCACCGTCGCCGTTGGCGTCCCCGGCTGCCGGCGGCATCGGTTCCGGTCCGGGCGGGTCGTCGTAAATAGACGAAATCACATACAAAATATCGAGAAGATTGATTTGACCATCGCCGGATGCATCACCGCAGCGGAAATAAAACACGACCGCCTTTTGATCAATCTCGGTCGGCGTCCCTCCGGCCGTTGCGACGGCGGTGATGGTATCTTTGCCGTACATGTTCGGTGATACAATAAACGCCGAAAAAGAACCGTCGCCGTTATCGTTTACATTGGACAGTGCACCGCTTCCGGTATGACTCAGCTCGACACTGCTCCCCTCGGTCGGCGGATTGCCCTCGAAATTGAGCGGGGTTATCGTGATAAATGATGTATCCTCACCCGTTGCGGCAATCGTATCTGGTGTCGCCGTCATCTGCGACATTGCGGCATCGGCCAGTTTGCGCTGCTGCCACTGGGCGAACTTGATATTCAGCGAATCAATCGGATCGGTCGGGCAGTCAGTAGTGGGTACGTCGATGCTGAGATAAGGCGTTAGGCCGTCACCGATATGCACTACTTTTATAAAAGCCGAAATAGCCGGCTTGCCGCACGACTCGCATCTTATATCGGCCCCGGACACGTCGGCGGCATTGATAGCCGCCATAAGTTTTTCTTCCAGCGGGCCATCGGTCGCCAGAAAAGCCGCTTCCATATTGTCGAGAATTTCCGGCCCGAGCAGAATGTTGCCCTGGATGGCATAACCCGGACCTGTAAGGTGCCCTCTCCACAGTGAATTGGCAACCCCGGTATAACCGGCCGAAGAGCCCGGTCCGGCCAGAGTGACGGCCCCATACTGCCGATACTCCGGACTGCCTTCGGCGTCGTGGGTAGTTACGTAGTCGATAATCTGTTGGGGCGTATCCCCCGCCGCCAGTCGCAAACGGGCCGTGAGTTGATTGGCCGCCAGGTAATACGCCTGCGTATGCACGGCCCCGATACCTTCGATAATGTCGTCGATTATGAACGAATTATCGATGCACGAGGCCCCAGCGCCGCCCACGGCTCCGTTGGTGGTATCGACCGCGACGATAGAAAAAGTCGCCGACGAAATCTGCGGGATAAAAAACAGCAGCGCGGATAATAATAATAAACGCAAGACAAACCGTCTTTTTACGAATACCATATTCACCCCCGTGATTGTATGTTTTGGCAGGCCGCCGTGCGGGAAAGCTGGTAAGTCCGGGCCTGAGGCATAATTATCACATAGAAGATAACTCAAATCCATATTTTGTCAAGATGGCTGTTGGGGAACAATTTTATCAGATACGCTTTCAGACCAATCATACCTGTTGACGGCCCAATTTTTGGGGTCTATATTCTCTTTTAATATTTATAACCCTTTAAAGGTGCGGTCCGGCGGATGCCAACTTCCGTGTCTTTTCAAAAATCGCCCGAAGCCGTCCGGCGCTTGATTCGTCAGGCACTGGCTCATGATTTCATTGCGGAATACCTTCCCGATCACAACCTTGTTAACTTAACCGGAAATTACAACTACCTCGAACGAGGCTATTATGCCTCTCAGGACAAAGAACTGGAAGAAAGGGTTATATATCCATCATGTCAGGAAATGATAGATGCTTATGTGCCCCCGCTGTTTCTGGAGAAGGCTCGTCTGGCCGGGCTGAAAGTCCCCGAATTCTATATCAGCAACAGCTTTTTCGAACCGCCGGTTATTATCGACCCGGTCAATCCCTTTATGATCAAAAGCCGCATCGTGCACGAGCCCGGCCGCGAGCAGTCGATCGCCAAGTCGATGACCCGGAACTTCAAGTACGCCATGTGCTGCCAGGTATTACTGCCGGGCAGCCGGGTGGTTAATTTCAGGTCGGTCCTCGGCTGGTGTATCTCTCCTCGCTTTCGCGCGCTGTCGCAGGATATCTGGCGCGTGTTTCGGATACCTTTGGCCAAAGTTAGGGTGATTGTCACCGCCGATGGCGGTTTTCTGGTGAGCGACATATCGCACCTGCCGTTCGATAAACTCGGCATCAAAGAACTGGCTTTTCTGGAGAAGGAAATTCGATGGGCAGAATAGGCGTCTATCTCGAACGGTACAACGTCTCCAGCGCCGGGGAGATGAACGCGCTGATGCGATTCGCGCAGGTGGCGCGCAAGTACGACCACCGGGTGGACTTCCTGTTCCGCCCGGATATGTATCGTATTCCCGAATTCGATGCCATATACATCCGCGCCCTGACCGACCCGCTTAATGCCACCTATGCCGCCGCCCGTACCGCAGAAATGCATGGCGTAAGAGTCATCGACGATCCGGTCTCGATAAGAATCTGCTGTGACAAGGTCAGTATGTACCAGCACATGTTGAAAGCCGGGGTTAAGATACCGGACACGCGCTTTATCGAAGAGCAGGAACTGACGCGCGAACGCGGTGTGCAGCTTCTGGATGAACTGGGCAGCCCGATGGTTCTCAAGGCGCCCAACAGCAGTTTTTCGATGTATGTCGAAAAGGTCGAAAATCCGTCGGAATTCGTGTCCGTCGGCAAGCGGTTCTTCCGCCGGGCCGACCGTATTGTCGCTCAGAAATTCACCCGTTCCGTGTTCGACTGGCGTATCGGTGTTCTGGGCGGTAAACCCCTGTATGCCTGCAAATATGGAATTCCGTCCAAACGCTGGAAAATATTGACCTATACCTCCGAAGGCCATACGGTTCGCGGATCGATCAAAGCCGTGGCACTATCTGAAATCGAACCACTTCTTATACAAAGAGCAACCGAGGCCGCAAACGCAGTCGGCAATGGTTTGTACGGTGTCGATTTGAAACAGGTCAACGGAGACTTCGTCGTAATCGAAGTCAACGACAATCCAACCATCTACGCCGGTGAAGAAGATCAAAAGGCACCGGACCTGTATGATCGGTTGGTGCGCTATCTTATTCCCGAGAAAACATAGCAATGCCTATAAAAGTTGACATTCGCCCGGCGTCGCAGCACGATACCG
This sequence comes from uncultured Ignavibacteriaceae bacterium, assembly GCA_964569945.1. Taxonomy (GTDB): domain Bacteria; phylum Zixibacteria; class MSB-5A5; order GN15; family PGXB01; genus CALAMC01. The sequence goes on along the minus strand of CAZMWI010000004.1, from coordinate 44,320 downwards.
ACATCCTTTTTGATCTGGAATCGCGGGGTTTTGCAACCGACCGCTTCACCAAAAATCGTATCGAATATCTTTTAAGTCACGCCCGCTCGACAGTGCTAATTGCCGAATGCGACGACGAAATCGCCGGGGCGATATACCTGCTCTGGCGTCGGCGCGGTCACAGCGGGAGATTGTACAACGTTGTGGTCGACTCCGTTTTCCGGGGCAAAGGCATCGGTGCGACGCTGCTTCGCGAGGGCGAGATCGAGGCCGCTCGTCGGGGATTTGGTATAATGTCCCTTGAAGTGCGGGCCGACAACGAAACCGCGATTCCTTTCTATGAAAAGCATGGATATAAAACTCATGAAGTCATGCAGGACTATTATGAAGACGACTGCACCGCTTTTAAGATGATAAAAAAACTCGATTTCAAAATCGACGACAGCATCCGGCTCAAGCTGCCGTACTATGCTCAGACGCTCGAATTCACCTGCGGTCCGGCCTGTTTAATTATGGCTTTGCGTTATTTCGATGCCATAAAGCACGGCCATCGCGAACTGGAACTCAATCTCTGGAAAGAGGCGACATTGATCTTCATGGCCGCCGGAATCGGCGGAACGGGTCCGTACGGCCTCGCTTTCGCCGCCATCAAACGCGGGTTGCGCGCCCGGGTTTTGTCATCGACCGACAAGACGCCGTTTTTAAAGTCGGTTCGTGATGAACAAAAGCGCGACGTTATAAAATTGTTGCACGCCAACATGAAAGAAGCGGCACTCGAAGCGGGCGCCGGGTCGGCCACGTACGATTACAATTTCGATGATATCCGCTGCGCCATGTATCGCGGGATGGTGCCGATTACGCTTATCAGCACTTACCGCCTGACCGGTGACCGTATTCCGCACTGGGTCATAATAACCGGCTTCGACAAACGCCATGTCTATATTCACGACCCCGATGAAAAATCTTATGCCGATCATACCATCCGCGCCAGGAACCTGAAAATCCCGATTCCGGAATTTCTGCGCATGAGCCGGTACGGCCGGGAGACATACCGCTGCACCGTCCTGATCGGCCGGGGCTAATTTGGTCTTTCATCAACAAACTTGTTGTTTGTAATTTCGTGGCCGGCAGACGCCCTCGTCTGCCGGCTTATTAATCCTTCCATATTTTATGTTTCCTTCATCGCCGGATTTTGTTATGAATCCCTTGAACCGAAACCGACGAGGGAAACATGGAAGAAAGCAACACCATAAATAAAGTCGCCGAATCCTCGGCCTGGGTATTGCAAAACCTGACCGGCTGGCTGTCGTCTCAGGGACTGGAACACCGTCTGGCCGAAATATTGGCCTGGATAGTCATCATCGCCGGAATCCTGGTCGCCGCCTGGGTTTGCAATTTTGTCGCTCAAAAAGTAATCCTCAGGGTTATCAGCTTTGTAATCAAAAAGAGCCGGACCAAATGGGACGATGCCCTTCAGGATCGAAAAGTCTTCGTCCGCTTCTCGCACCTGGCTCCGATTCTTATTATTTATCTCGGTGCGAGCGCTCTTCCTCCGATAAGAGACCAGATTCAAAGCATCGCTATCATCTACACCTACCTTATCGGCATGCTGATCGTTAACGGTTTTCTCGGCGCCGCCATGGACATATACAACACCTACGATCTCTCGCGGGAGCGGCCAATCAAAGGTTACGTGCAAATTGTCCAGATAATCCTGTTTGTCATGGTGGCGATACTGGTCATATCGAAACTCCTGGGCCGATCACCTATAGGTATTTTAACCGGCTTCGGTGCCATGACTGCGATTTTGTTATTGGTTTTCAAAGACACCATACTCGGTTTGGTCGCCAGCCTGCAGCTTTCTTTCAACGACATGGTCCGCAAGGGTGATTGGATTGAGATGCCCAAATACGGTGCCGACGGCGACGTGATCGACATGACCCTTTATTCCGTCAAAGTACAGAATTGGGATAAAACGATTTCCACCATCCCGACCTACGCCCTCATGACCGATTCGTTCAAGAACTGGCGCGGCATGAGCGAATCGGGCGGGCGGAGAATCAAGCGGTCGATCAATATCGACATGACCAGTATAAAATTCTGCGATGAGGAAATGCTGAAACGGTTTTCCAAAATTCAGTACATTCGAAACTATCTTAAAGACAAACAGCAGGAACTGGAAGACTACAACAAGGAAAAGCAGATTGATTTTTCCAGCCTTGTCAATGGTAGACGGTTGACCAACATAGGAACTTTCAGAGCCTATTTGATTCAGTTTCTCAAAGACAACCCGAAAGTCCACAAGGGACTTACGTTCATGGTCAGACAGCTACAGCCGGGTGAAAACGGCCTGCCGGTCGAAATCTATGTATTCAGCAATGACCAGGCATGGGTCAACTACGAGTCAATACAGGCGGATATTTTCGACCACGTTCTGGCCATTATTCCGGAATTCGACCTTAGAGTTTTCCAGAATCCGACCGGCGGCGATTTTCAAAGCCTGAAAAGCGTCTCGTCACAATAAAGGACCCCGGTGCGAATACCGAATATATAGAAAACGGGCCCATTTATATGACCGCAATAATACAGAAAAAATACACCGCGCTTTATGCCTTGACAGCCGTCTTCGTGCTGGCTTACCTGCCCGCCATCATAGACCTTGTCTATGACTGGTATTCCGACAGCAATTACTCCCATGGTTTTCTGGTGCCGCTGGTATCGCTCTGGCTGTTGTGGAAAAAACGGTCGGATCTGGCTCAGCTTCCGAAATCCCAAAATCTGTTCGGTTTGGGGATTGTCATACTGGGGATGGTTCTATTCATCCTGGGTAACGGCGCCTCGGAATATTTCACCGTTCGTTTTTCGCTGGTTTTGACCCTTTTCGGGTTGGTGCTTTATATTTTCGGTACGCCGACCATCAAAAAGACCTGGTTCGAAATTTTATTCCTGTTGTTCATGATCCCGATACCCTACGTTATATATTTCTCGGCCACCTTCCCGATGCAGCTTCTGGCCAGCAAGGTGACGGTCAAGCTCCTGTCCGCAATCGGAATGACTGTGATTCGGCAGGGCAATATAATCCACCTGCCCGGCGAGACACTCGAAGTGGCCGAAGCCTGCTCGGGCCTGCGCTCGCTTATATCGCTTCTGGCCCTCGGCGCGATCTATGCTTATATGACTCAAAAAAGGCTATCCGGCAAAATCATATTGTTTTTAAGCACAATCCCGATTGCCGTCGCCGGGAACGTCTTCCGGGTTTTCGTCACCGCTCTGATTGCCTATACCAGCGATATTGAAGTAACCGCCGAGCCGCTGCACACAATTATGGGACTCTTGGTATTCGTGATAGCTTTCATTTTGCTGTTTATATTTGGCGCGATACTCAAGAAGGTGCTGAAATGAAAAAAGCGGCCCATATATCATTAGTGATAATTTTTGTCGCCGGTATATTCGGGAATTTCCTGAGATACAGTTCACACGCGCCTCAAAGCGGCGCCAATTTCGGCGAAATCCCTATGGAGCTCGACGGTTACATCGGCCGAGAACAGATACTGGCCGACTTCACGTATGACATTCTTAAAGCCGATACGACCACCTACCGCGACTATACCGACGCAGACGATAACGGCTATAATCTTTTTATCGCGTATTTCAAATCGCAAAAGTACGGCAGCCAGATTCATTCGCCCAAGCACTGCCTGCCTGGCGGCGGGTGGAGAATAGATCAAATCGTACCGTACCATTTGAGACTGACCGACTCGGTGAAACGCGAGGTCAACCTGGCCGTGATATCGGTTCAGGATTTTAAAGCCCTCATGCTGTACTGGTATGAAACCCGGTCGGGAGGGATAAGGTCGGAATACGGCCTTAAGCTCGATCTGGTAAAAAATTCGCTCATGTTTCATCCGACCGACGCCGCCATCGTGCGGCTGACCATGCCGATGAACGGCGAAGATATAGACACGGCCTTGGCCAAGGCCAAAAAATTCCTCGATACGTTTTATCCATATATTGAAAAGGCACTTCCGTTCTAACTCAATTTTTCTTGCTCTTTGATTCTAAAGTCGCTAACCTTAAGTATCTATGCTCAGGGATATTATCAAACTTCTGCGTCCGTCGCAGTGGATAAAAAACGGGGTTGTCCTGGCCGGTCTGATTTTCGCCGGGAAGGCCGGTGCAACCCAATTGCTGGAAATCAGCCTACTGGCGCTGGTGGCCTTCTGTTTCCTGTCTTCGGCGGTTTATGTCCTCAATGATCTGATTGACCGCGAGCGCGACCGGGCTCACCCGCTCAAGAAAAATCGCCCGATTGCGTCGGGCCGGGTCAAAACCGGCACAGCCGCCGTCTTGTTCGTATTCCTGACTGTCATCGGATTGGCTATTTCATATTTAATAAATGTCCACCTGTTAATCGTTTCCGTGTGTTATATCGTCCTTATGGTAATGTATACTTTCTGGCTGAAGAACGTTGTCATTATCGACGTCATGACCATCGCCGCCGGTTTCGTCCTGCGGGCCCTGGCCGGGGCCGTGGCGATCAGCGTCGAATTTTCGTCCTGGCTTTTAATAGCGACTTTCGTTTTGGCCCTCTTTTTGGGATTCGGCAAACGTCGCCACGAGATCATTTTGCTGGAATCGGGCGCATCGGATCACCGCCGCTCACTCGAAAAGTATTCCCCATACTTGTTGGACCAGTTGATAGGTATCGTGACCGCTTCGGCGGTTATTACATACCTGTTTTATACTCTTTCGCCCGATGTCATCGCCAAGCTTGGGACTCACTATTTATATGTAACGATTCCATTCGTAATCTACGGCATTTTCAGGTACTTATACCTCGTACACAAGGAAGAGCGGGGCGGCTCACCGACGACTCTTCTGTTAACCGATAAACCGCTGTTAGTGGATGTACTTCTCTGGCTTGCAACCGTAATCATTATCCTATATATTCTCCATTAGAAAAGCAGGTTTGATTTGCCATGAAACGCCGCGACTTCATAAAAAAAGCCGGTCAGGCGGCGGCTTTGGCCGCTGTCACCGGAGGCACCGGGTACCTGTTCCATAACCGGGACGTTTCATCATATGCTGCAGCTTTGACTAAGGGCAAAAGTTTTGAAATTCCCAAAGACGTCGCCTTCCCAACGATTACTCTGGCCAAAAGCGACGAGCACGTCCTGGCGCTGAACCGCGCTTTGGACGCCATCGGCGGAATCGGCCGGTTTGTCAGGTCGGGCGAACGGGTGACAATCAAGCCCAATATCGGCTGGGACCGCACTCCCCAGCAGGCGGCCAATACCAATCCGCTATTGGTGGCCGAGATGACCCGCCTGTGCCTTCAGGCCGGGGCCTCCGAAGTCATAATATCCGATATACCGTGCAACGACCCCCGACGCACGTTTCTGCGTTCGGGCATAAAAGAAGCCGCCGAAAAAGCCGGGGCCAAAGTCTATATGCAGGACCCTGAAGATCTTCTGACGATCGATATGGGTGGAAAAATCCTGCACAAATGGCCGGTGCTTAAATATTTTGTCCAGACCGACCGTCTGATAAATATGCCCATTGTCAAACAGCATTCGCTTTCACAGTGTACTATCGGGATGAAAAACTTCTACGGCATCCTCGGCGGGCGCCGCAGCCAGCTGCACCAGAACATCGACCAGTCCATTGTCGATCTGGCTTCATTCTGTCGCCCAACCCTGACAGTGGTCGACGCCACCCGGGTTCTGACGCGCGGCGGTCCGCAGGGCGGATCGCTCGGCGACGTGGCCGTGGAAAACAGCGTCATCTGTTCGACCGACATGGTTGCCGCAGACTCGCGCGGCTGCGAATATCTGGGACTGACCGGCGATCTGGTCGGGCACATCGACGCCGCTTACAAAGCCGGGCTGGGTGAAATAGATTACAGGAAAGCCGGATACAAAGAAATAGCGTGATGACTATCAAAGCCGTAAGAAATTTCCGCCGGGTTTCGCAGGTCATCTTTTTCTGCGTGTTTTTCTGGCTGATTTTGAAAACAAATTTCGACATCAACCTCGACCCATCGAACGTCAATGACATCACGTTGCCGTACCCGGTGTCGATCGGTCTCCAATTCGACCCACTGGTGGCGATTGCGACGCTTCTGGCTAACGGGACAATTTACAAAGGCCTTCTCTGGTGCCTGGTAATATTGATTCCAACCATATTTCTCGGGCGCTTTTTCTGCGGCTGGGTTTGCCCCCTCGGTTCGCTCAATCACTGGGTCTCGGAAATTCCCTCCGAACGCCTGAAACGTAAAGGTAAAAATAAAATCGAATCGAATAGGTACAAGAAGTACCAGAGAATAAAATACTATATCTTGTTTTTCTTTCTGGCAGCGGCGATAACCGGGACACTCCAAACCGGCCTGCTCGATCCCCTGCCGCTTTTGGCCCGATCGCTGGGGACGGTGGTCCTGCCGGTGATGCACAGCGCTTCGCTGGGGTTTCTGGCCTGGGTAAAATCGTTCGGAATCAGTCCGCTCAGTACGCTGGCGCAGACGGTGTATGAGATTTTCGCGGCGATCTTCCTGCCGTTCCGCCAGATGCATTTCCACACTATATTGACAATCGGGCTGGTTTTTCTGGCGATAATAGTAATGAACCGAGTCTTCACGCGCTTCTGGTGCCGGGGAATCTGTCCGCTGGGAGCGATGCTCGGAATTTTCTCGCGCTTCGCCATATTCGGCCTTCAGAAAGACCACTCGACCTGTGACCATTGCAATCTTTGTCTGCTTTCCTGTCAGGGTGCGGACAATCCCGACGTCGGTTCCAAATGGCATCAGAGCGAATGCCACATGTGTCTTAATTGCCAGGCGGCGTGCCCCCACGGGTCGCTGTCGTTCAAGTTCTTTCCGCAGCAGGAAAACACCAAAGACAACCCGGCCCCGACGCAGAAAATCGACGTCACCCGCCGCAAAGTGGCAGCCTCGATTGTCGGTGGTCTGGCTCTTACCCCGCTGTTTCGCTCCGGCGATACATTCGAAAAAAACGCCAACCCCAAATTGATTCGCCCGCCCGGCGCGGTGACCGAAGGCAAATTTCTTGAACGGTGCATCCGCTGCGGACAGTGTATGAGGGTTTGCCCCAACAACGCCCTGCACCCGACTCTGCTCGAATCCGGATTGGAGGGGCTCTGGTCGCCGATTTTGATCGCCCGCATCGGGTATTGCGAGCCGACCTGCACCCTTTGCGGACAGGTCTGCCCGACCGGCGCGCTCATAGAGCTGACCACCAAACAGAAGGTCGGCGATAAAAACACCCCGCCGAATCGAATCGGGACCGCTTTCATCGACCGCGGCCGCTGTCTGCCGTGGGCCATGAACACGCCATGCATCGTTTGCGAAGAGTGGTGCCCGACTTCACCCAAGGCGATATATCTTAAAAAAGAAGATGTTGTGAACGCCCAGGGTCGCACGGTCACCGTGCAACGGCCGCAAATCGACCCCCAGCAGTGCACCGGTTGCGGTGCGTGCGAGTATGCCTGCCCGGTCGAAGACAGGGCGGCGGTCTATATCACATCGGTGGGGGAATCGCGCTCCCCGGAAAATCAACTGCTCTTACAGAGGAAAGGTACATGAGACTATGAGTAAGTACAAATGTCATATGGTTGCTTTAGTTTGCGTTTTCATTATAGGAATGCTGATTGTATCCTGCGGCTCTAAGAAAAAAAACGAAAACACAACCGCCCCGCAAAACTTCCTGCCTGAAAGCTCCGCGAAAACCAGTTTAAAACGGATTGCCGACGTGCGCACTTTTGTCGGCCAGACGCTTTGGGAATACATTGACGGCGGCGCGGAAATATATTACCTGTACGATTTCGAAATCGTCGCCACCGCCGACTACAAAGCCGACAGCACCGAAATCGTGGTCGATATTTACAAATTCGACAGTCCTGACAACGCCTTCGGCCTTTATTCGATGCTGCGGCCGGTCGACGCCCAGCCGGTCCGGCTCGGAGTCGAAGGGTTTCTCGACCCGGCGAGCGTTGTTTTCGTCAAGGGCGATTATGTTGTCAAGTTGATCGCCTACGATGAATCCGAACAAAGCACACTGGCGCTGACCAATTTTTCCGAAGAACTGGCAAATCTTGTCCCCGGGCGGACGACTTTCCCCGAAGCCTTTTCTCTGTTCCCGAAAGCAAACCTGATTGAAACCTCTCGCAAATATTTCGCGGAATCGTATCTGGGTCAGAAATTCCTGACGGATGTTTACGCCCAGGAATATATTATCGGGACGGATACGGTTCAATTATTCCTATCCGATGACGCCAGCGGCTCCAAGTTCGCCCAGTGGAAGGAGATAGCTGAAAATACGGCCGAAATCGAACCGATAGTTGACAGTATCGGATTCGATCAGGATTATTCATTTGAAGCCCCGGACCGGTTTTACGGCACATCGCTGGTCGGACTGAAAAACGATCGACTGGTAGGGGCGGTAAGATACCGGGACAGCGAAGCCGGGTTTGTCAAAAGCTGGCTGGCTGGAATTTGATAGCGTTAGTCCCGGTTTTTTGGGCATTTCAGGCCTTGCCGGGGTATAAATAAAAATACAAGGAGATTACTGATGATTTTTCGCGCATTGATTACCCTGCTGTTACTGTATACGTCGGTCACCGCCGGCGATATTACCAAAATCTGGCCCAAAGGCGTCTCGGAAACGCTGACCTACAATATCAACGTCTATACCCCGAAAAAAGTCACGAACGGCCTGACGGTTACCATCACCCGGCTGGATACGACCACGCCGGTATTTGAAACCGAGCAGACAATAGACATGATCGCCCAACAGATAAAAATGGAAACCAAAGAAACATTCGAGGGCGACAGCCTGATGCTAACCAAATCACACAATCTCTATCTATTTACGCCTGACATGGCTGAAAAGATGGGCGCCGATTCGATTGAGATACGTGCCAACAAGGACGGCGATAGTCTGCAGATTCGGTCGAACTATTCAGGTGCAATGCCAGGTGCCATGCCATATTATGACGGCCTGACCACGACTACAGGAACTCTCTTGACCGCTCGCAACAAGGATTTCAAACCCGGCTATAGGAACGAATACGCCTTCGTCAATCTGCTATTCATGACCGGCAAACCTTACCAGGCCACGCCTGCGGCCGATTCCGTGATCGGCCTGGAAACCGTTACGGTCCCGGCCGGGACCTTTGAGTGCTACAAGGTCCGCAACGACGCGGTCGGAGCTTACGGTTATTCTTACTTTACGAAAGATGGTCTACATACGCCGGTTAAGACGGTCATGCTCGATGATGACGGCAAACCGGTTACCGAACTAATTTTGATGAACCGGGAGCAAAAAAATCCATAAGGGCTTGCATATCCCCAAAAATTATCCATTATTCACAATATGCAAAAATACCATAAACGGCGAGGTCCGCAGCCACCTCGTAAACAGCGTTTGAATCTTGTCCTGAACAAACGCGCTTCAGGTTTTTCCGAAGCGACCGTAGAGCAGGTTAAGACTGCCATAACGGATAGCGGCAGTGAATACTATATACTCACGGCGGACAATCCCCGCGAACTGATATTCCGCATAAAAAAGGCGCTGCATTATAATCCCGCCGGGATGATTGTATGCGGCGGCGACGGAACCGTCAACCTGGTCGGTCGCCACCTGATCCGTCGCACATGCCCGCTTGGAATTATCCCGATGGGGAAATTCAATAATATTTATCGTTCTTTGTATGGGCCCCCATCGATTGATAAAGCCATTAAGACGGTACTTACCGGAAAAGATAAAAGAATCGATCAGGGTCTGGCCGGGGGACATTTCTTCCTCGGATCGGTCGGCCTGGGATTTACGGTTGAGCTTTTCAACAGCCTGGCAGAAAGACGCCTTCCACGATTCGGAATCGGCTGGTCACGACTGGCGGCATCGAGTGCCGCCGGGGTCAGGATTACCCAGTTTTCGATCAAGATCGATTCGTTCGCCTTCGAGTTTTCACCGATCATGTTCAATGTCAACCTCCTGCCTTATTCGGCAGGACTGCCGGTTTCGGCGGGGGGCATGGTTGACGACGGCAAAGCCGAGGTCGTATTCGATATCGGGGAAGGCAAAGCCATATTCTCCGGATACGCGCGGACTTTGGCCAAGGGGAAGTATCTTTATGCCGACAACATCCGGATGTATCGCGGGACAAAGATAGCTATCGGTCCGGTGGACGGACAAAAATTGTATGTCGACGGAGACCTGTTCGATATCGGCGTCCCTGAAATCGATATCGAAGTTTTCCCGAAACGGATCAGGGTCTTTGACGATACTGAAGGGTAAGGCGTATGATCCGAATCGCGGTCATAGTTATTTTAATTCAAACGGCCGCGGCGTTTGCTCTGGCGGCTCCAGATACCGGGGATGATTCTACGAAGGTTGCCGGAGATATCGTCGATTCAACCATCGCCGGGATGAAGTACAAAAGCCTGTTTGCGGAGCGTTCTTCCGACAGTACCCGGACACAGAACCCGACCACTGCCCTTTTTAAATCCATGCTCGTGCCCGGATGGGGGCAGTTGGGCAATAAAAAGTATATAAAAGCCGTAATTATCGCGGGGTTGGAAACCTATACATTCGCGACCTACTGGCACTACAGAATAAAGACCTCTGACGCCAGAAAAGCCTTCCAGTCTGCCGAGTCCGACTTGCAGGCATCACTGTATACGGAATACCTGAACGCCCGCGATAATCGCAATCGATATGCCTGGTACACGGGCAGTCTGATTTTTATTTCGATGTTCGACGCTTATGTCGACGCTCATCTGGTAAATTTCCCGAAAGGGGATAAATCGATTTCTTTGAAGTTTATTCCTGCGGGAAACGCCATCGCCGCCCTGACATTATCCTACGACTTTTAGAGGATCGTCGGCGAGGATAAGCCGCTTGACATCTATATTGTGAGCCGCCGGATCGATAATCCGGTCTATGTCGATTGATTCGAACTCCGGCTCCGACAGATCGATTTCCTTGTATTCATCGTATAACCCGGATTCGTTGCCGATGACGCGCACTATCGGACGGACGGGATGTTCGCTGTTGGCTCTCGATACCAGCGCCAATTCCCGACTTGTCAAGAGGACCAGTGTCCCGGCCGGATAGGCCCCGATAATATTGGCAAACATCTTCAAAAGAAAAGCGTCGAATTTGACCGTCATCTGGTACATCATCTTGCACAGGACTTCGTCCGGCGGTATAGCCGTCTTTATATACACCCGACCCGACGTGAGAGCATCGAACGTATCGGCGATGGCGACAATGCGCGAAAACAGGTTGGTCGGCCTTTTATTTTTTAACAGAGGATATCCGGTATAGTCCATATTAATATGATGCTCGAATGCGACCAGCGCGGCCCGGATGATGTTTTCATCGAGTTTGAGATTGCGCAATATTGTTTTGGCCCCGAGCTGCGGGTGTTTCTGCATCTGAACCCAGTCGTCCTCGTCGAAAACGTCGGGTTTTTTGATCAGGTCGCCCGGCAGCTTGACCTTACCGAGATCGTGGAACAAAGCCGCAAAACCGAGCTGCGACAGACCCTCCCGATCCAGCCCGAGATGAATCCCCATCGTCAGGGAATAAATACAGACGTTCGTGCTGTGGACGTAGGTGTACTCATCGAAATCCCGGATGGCGGTCAACTCGATCAGGGCCGATTCATCGTCGATGATATTGTCAACCAGCGTCTGCACCACGCGGCGGGTCTTGGTAATATCGATTTCTTTTTCTTCGGCGACGCGGGTCATGATATCGCCGACCATCGCAATTGAGCGGAAAAAAGTCGCCCGAGCGGCGCGCCGTAGTCTTATTCTTTCATCCTGTTCGAGCGGAGTGTCCTCCACTTTCTCCGGCGCAAGCAAAGTGATGCCGTCGACCCCAAGGTCAATCAATCTGAGCGACAGCTCTTCCTGCGAAATGTCGCTGCCGCGAGCGCGGGCAATCAGGTATACGAACTTGTCGATCTGACGCCGTTCCACGAATTCATCGAGGATCAGCCCACCCAGGCCAAGCTGGAACCACTGATCTATGATAACGCGGGCCCGGACCATGCCGTCGGTATCGAAACGGACGAATTTCTCGCCGATGAATATCCGTCCCTTGATGGCTTTGATGCAAATTTTGCCGGAGTCTTCGGTCAAACTGCGGAACAGTTTGTAGAATTTTTCCGACTTGGAGATGTACGATTCATTGTTCTGCTCCACGACCGAGGCCGTACGGAACAATAAAAACAACAGGTTCACCAGTTCGTACTCACGGGTCGAAGCCAGTTCCAGCGCTTTATGTCCTGAAGATTCGGTACTCAATTTTGGACTCCCGCGAGCTTGTCCCGACGTTCCGTCAAAGCCTGACCGGCCATGCGGCGTATTTTTTTCCGCAGGCTCCGGGCCAATTTTAAAAGCGCCTTTTCGGCTTCTGCCGACGGATTCGACGTTAGCGCCCTGAACGCAACACCGCGATAAAATTCTTCGGAAGAACTCGGAATGAACTTCCACGGATTTATCAGTTTTACGAGATATCCCACCGCTTTTTCGCCGCCCGTGCTGGAAAATGCCACGACCATTTTTTCCTGAATCGCATCGTCCAGTCCCGCGAAACGAGCATCATTGATAACGGTAATGAGCGGCTCTACCCCGAGCGACGGATCAAGTTTCAAAAACGATTCAATAGCCATCCGGCTGACCTCCGGGTCGTCGTCCCAGATAAATTCTTTTAACAAATAGATGTTGCCGGCGCTCGATGCTTCGGAAAGGCCAATCGCGACTTCGCGGCGGACTCGGGGATCCTCGTGACGCGCCGCCTTTTCCAGAAATGAATTGGCCCGCTGACCGCCAATTTGCCCCAGGATCATTGAAGTATTGCGCACCACGAACCAGCGACGGTCGAATATGCCTTTAGCCAGAATATCGACGTGCTTCGGATCGGCCTTGCTCAGATAATTACAGACCGATAATCTATGATCCTTGTGTTCCAGTTCGCCAAGGAGGTCGACCACCGAGGCCAACGCTTCCCAGCCAAACAAGCTGAGGTACTCTTCGATCTTTTCAGGTGGAAAATCCGGTTCGGCATTGAGAGCTTTGCCGAATTGTACAAATGAATCTTTGGCGCCCATCGCCGCCCGCGCGGTGTGAAGTCTTTCTTTCCACCGGCTTTTTTCCGGATGAAGATTTTTATCGAACTTGAAGACCAAATCGGCCGTTTCCACGGCGCAGTCGATTTGACCGCGTTCAAAAGCCTCCGAATGAAATTTCTCGCAGACGGTAACCATGTCCACGAACTCGCCGTACTCAGTTTCCTGCATGGCCATCTCGCGAACCAGCTCCACGGCAAGCTTATAAAAATCCTGCCCGGCATCTTCTTCGATCATCGCCGCAGCGGTTGCATCGTCGTCGTTTTGAAGTTGATAGTGCTGATCGAAAACGCGCGCTATATTTTTGGACAGCTCTTTAAGTTCATTCTCGTTTTCATCCCACCCCATTTTGCCGCGCACAAGTTCTTCTTCACCGGACAGACCGGATTCGGACGGAGCTTTGTTTTCCTCTTCATCGAGATCGTCGAGAAAAATGGAATTGTATACTGTCATGCCGCCGTCGGATTGATCGAGATACCGCGAATCGGACAGATCGTCACCTCCTCTGGCCGCCTCTCTCGTGAAAAACTCGCCGTCGTATTCACCCAGCATGGCATCTTCAAGCGTCTGATAATCGAACCCGACGATATTTGTCTTCCACAAAAGCGTTATCAGATCTTCGGCGCCTTCGATCCTGTTCAGGAAATTTTTCATCATCATGAGGAATTGATCGGCCTGCTGATAACCGAACTTCCGTTTGAAAGATATTTCCGTGATGCCGGCATTGTGGAAAATCGAAGCGAGTTTTTCATCGCCGGAGCTGTCGTGGTAAATCGGCTTGTTATCGAACGAGATGCTGTCACCGGCGATGCTCAGCCTGAGCCCTCCACTTTCGGATATAAAATCGGAAAACCGGTCACAAAACGATTCACGCAGTTTTATGGGCAAGGGGTTATTTTCCGGGTATACGGAAACCACTTTGATCGTTTTGATAAGCTCGGCGATCAGCCGAACCAGATTTTCTCTGTCAATATGATCCACAGGGTTAAGCCACCCAAGTGTAAAAAGGTTCTGTCCGTATTAAATTATCGGCAAAAAAACGCCTGAACTGAGTAAATTAAGCCAAAAACAACGCCGCTAACACATTATTTTTAAATAAGTTAGCGGCGCGAAGAATTTTTCCGTGAATTTATTCGTCGAGTTAAAGCAAAACTATTTTATTCCGCTTTGCCTTTACATTCTTGGTAGCGTTACGGGTATCGAAAACGACCGGTGCATTATCGACTATCATTTTATAGTCATAGCTGGTGTGATCGGTCAGGATAACCACCATATGCGATCCCTTGATCAGGGCCGGAGTCAGCTTTTGCGACTTAAGCTTGCCATCGTTCCACCGGATTTCCGGGACGAAAGGATCGTTGAAGACGACTTTGGCACCGGCGTTCTCGAGCAGTTTCAATACATCGAGCGCCGGGGATTCACGGACGTCCTTTATATCCCGCTTGTAGGCTATTCCGAGAAGGATTATTTTCGAGCCTTTGACCGAGCGACCGTGACGGTTCATCTCGCGGCTGATTCTGTCCACCACGTATTCCGGCATGTGTGAGTTGACATCCCCCGCCAGCTCGATAAACCGGGCGTAATAGTTCAGGCTTTTCAACTTCCACGACAGATAGTGTGGGTCGATCGGGATACAATGACCACCCAAGCCCGGTCCCGGATAAAACGGCATAAAGCCGAACGGTTTGGTGGCGGCGGCGTCGATAATCTCCCAGACGCTCAACCCCAGGCGGTCGCACATCAGAGCAACTTCATTGACCAGCCCGATATTGACCGAGCGAAATGTATTCTCCAGAAGCTTAACCGTCTCGGCGGCTTTGGTCGATGAAACCGCATAAATATTGTCTATGAACTGCTCGTAAAACAGCTTGGCGATCTTGGTGCACTTCGGCGTGATACCTCCGACCACGCGCGGCGTGTTGTGCGTAAGAAACTTGGGATTGCCGGGATCGACGCGCTCCGGCGAAAAGGCCAGATAAAAATCTTTGCCGACTTTGAGACCCGACTCTTCGAGCAGCGGCAGGATCATATCTTCGGTGGTGCCGGGGTACGTGGTCGATTCCAGTACGACCAGGACTTCTTTGTGCATCTGTTCCTGTACCCAGTTGACCGCTGCAAGAATGTAGCTGACATCGGGGTCTTTTGTTTTTGAAAGCGGCGTCGGGACACAGATCGAAATCGTATCACACTTCTTAAGATTTTCAGGAGTCGTGAACGCTTTGAGTTTGCCTTTATTGACCAAATCCTTGACGGCGGCATCGGGGACGTCGTCGATATCCGATTTACCGGCATTGATGAGCTTTACTTTATTCTCGGAAATGTCAAAACCGTACACCTCGAAACCAACCCGGCCGACTTCGATAGCCAGCGGCAGGCCGACATACCCGAGGCCGATAATCCCGACCCGGGCTTTTTTGTCTTTTATTTTGGTCAGCAGATTGTCCTGCATTGCAGCACCTCAATATGATACTAATTTATCCGGCACGCCTTGCGGCGATATTGTTCAGTTGCTATATGCTCACCTCAAAACGGCATTTCCTTCAAAATGTTTCCGGAGCCGTCGGCTCACTCCTCTTTGGCCCGGTCACCCTGCCAATATAAATCGGCCTGTTTTTTCGGCGGTTTAATACTTGCCGGGGAATATACATTTTTAAATCCCTCACGGCAATTGGTTTCGGAGGGGGGCAGAAGTCTTGATATTTTCCCGAACTCGGTTTTGATAGTAGGTCGGCGTTCTGAGTCCCGACTTCTCGGGACGAGAAACCCGACACCGAGATTAAGATGACTACACCAGCGCCAGATAAGGCACGGCGTTGACGGTCAGATTCGAAGGGCCGTCGCTTTTATACCTTAAATAACCCGTCGCCGCGATCATGGCGGCATTGTCGGTGCAAAGCTCCGGCGGCGGGAAGAGAAATTTCACTCCGATTTTGGACAGCTCCTCCTGCATCAGCTCTTTCAGACGGCTGTTCGACGCCACCCCGCCGCTTAGCGTCACTGCTTCCACCTGATATTCAGAAGCCGCGCGGACGGCTCTCTCGACCAGCACTTCCAGCGCCGCCTCCTGAAACGACGCACAGATGTCAGCCAGGTTCGCCTGCACTTTGTCTTCGCCGACGTCTTTGACATACAGGGCCACCGCCGTCTTGAGACCGGAGTACGAAAAATCGAAATTGTCTTCTTTAATCATCCCGCGCGGAAACTTGTGGAAATGCCTGTCGCCGTCTTTGGCCAGACGGTCGACAACGTGCCCGCCGGGATAGCCCAGCCCCAGCAGTTTGGCAACTTTATCGTACGCCTCCCCCACCGCATCGTCGCGCGTCTGCCCCAGCAAGATGTAATCGCTGAAACCGTTGACCAAGACGAGCGAGGTATGTCCACCGGAAATTATGAGAGTCAGATGCTTCTGCGGCAGGGCATCCTGATGGATCAGCATATTGGCGGTGAGATGTCCTTCCAGATGATTGACCGCCACGAACGGTTTATCGTAACCGAACGCCAGTCCTTTGGAAAAATTCAATCCGACCAGAAGCGCCCCGACCAGCCCCGGACCGTAGGTGGCCGTAAACAGATCAATCTGCTCCGGTACGATTCCGGCCTTATCCAATGCTTCACGATAGACTGTCGTGATCGCTTTCAGATGTTCACGGCTGGCCAGTTCCGGCACGACACCGCCGAAATCGGAATGTACTAGCTGGCTCAGGATGACATTGGAACGGATTTTTTCGCAGTTCTCGACAACCGCCACCGAGGTTTCATCACAGGAGCTTTCGACGCCGAGAACAATCATGGCTCGAGAAAAACCTGCACCGAATCGACCGTCCGGGCCAGGACGTTCACTTCATTCGGCAGGTCGATTTTAACCGCCGCGAATCCATCCTGATCGGCCATATTATAATCGGCGACGGCCTTTATGTCCGCAGCTTTCAATGTATCAACCACGTCGAGCCGTCCTCGGAGTCGGAGATCGACCGTTTGCGGATAGTACGATATTTTAGAATTACCGGGAAGGTTGGTCATCGTAATCGGCACGCTGACCAGTGAGATGGTCTTGACCGGTATAACTGTCACGACCAGCGAAACCGAATCGGGATGCACCCTGATACCGTAAACGTCGGGCGGCACCAGCGCCGCTTTCATGGAAAAATCGTTGCGGACACCTTCAAGCGAATCGAGTTCGGTTGTCACGGAATCAATCGAACGTACGGCCGTCCGTGGTCCGGAAATGGTGACCTGCGACGGAACCAGCGAATCCGACTTGCCGATCGCGAAACCGTCGCCGGGTAACGTCACAATCCTGTTCACGACCGGTACTTCGCGGCTTTCAATATGATCACAGTTGAAATTGTATTCACGCGGCGCGATGACCTCGACCAGATTGACCCGTTCGCCACGCACCAGCCCGATGTTGTCGGTCGAAAGTTCCCCTTTGAACCGGCCCGGACGGCTCTGCGAGATAACCAGCCGCAGCCCGCCTTTTTTCCAGTCGTTGGCCAGAAGACTTTTTCCGTCGGCGGTTACCACCACCAGCACCGATTCCGGCGGCGGTTCGGTCAGGGTCAGATCGCCGGACAATTCCACCTGTGTAAGAGGCAGGGCCAGCTGCATCTGGTACGTTTTGTCGGTCGCGACGTGCAGCCAGAGCAGTACGGCCAGTATCAGTGCGGCCATTTTTACCCAGAAATTTTCAAAAAGCTTCGGCATGCCTTAGTGGTTTCCTACCTTGTTCTTCAATATCGTTATACGGTCGAACTTGCCGGTCAAATTATGCTCCACCACCATGTCGGCCCGACCGTCGTTATCCAGCGATACCGGTATCACGGTCGCCGGGTGGTCCAGCGGGATTTCTATGTCCGGTCGGTTCGACAGGAAATCTTTGTAATCGCCCCAATATACTTTGATATTACCGCCGCCATCAACAAAAACCAGATCGCGCAGATTGTCATTGTTGAAATCGGTCGACCAGTCCACTGACACCTCACGCGTGGGTTGAGGTTGATCGAAATTAAACCGAAACTCGAGTTTTTTGCGCGCACGCGGTTCGTCTTCGGGAATGCCGCCGACCAGATCATAAATCAAAAGATGAAGGTCAGCCTTTTTCATCAGGAACATTTTCGTGGCGGCAATAGTCCCCAGCTCCAGAGCGGGCACAACCAGCTCCGGCTGTCGGTCGTTGTTGTAATCGCTGATAATCAAATTACAATGCGAATCGGACAGGTGAATTTCCTGCCTGTTGTTTTTCGACAGCTTGCCGTCGGGGCCGCAGAGATAAAACGAAAGCGTCGTCTCGGCGTTGGTGATCCCGCCAGAAGTGTACGATACAACCGCGTCGAGACGGTCGTCACCGTTCAGATCGGCCAGCCACGACTGCATGAAACCGTCGAGATTCTCAGGGTAAAACGACAGGTTTACGTTCGGCTCGGTCGGGAAATTTCCGGTACTGTCCTGGATAAAACAGCAAATCTTGTGTCCCCACAAAAAGTACAAATCGGTCAGGCCGTCCTTATTGCAGTCGTTGGCCCGGACCGAAGCCAGCTCGGTGCTGAACGTCGCCGTATGGTCGGACCGAAAATCTTTAAGTTCCTTCTGATTGTTATAGCAGAATATAGGCAGCGTCAGCTGGTTTAAAATTTCGTAAGTGCCTACTTCGTCCCTTTCGAAAATAACATAGCCTTTCGACGTCGGGATGATCGCCACTTTGTCCGGCATTTCATTGAATTTGACAAAAAATGGCTCATTGATTATGCCGCTGAAAACCGGCATTGCGAAAATGGTCTTCTGACGAATCAAACGCCGTGGATTGGTCAGACCGGTAGCCTGATCGAAATCTATGTAAGCGGCGCCGTCGGCGTCGAGGAATACGATTTCATCGGCGGGATCGGAATCGATGTTAAGTTTGTCTACCTGCACCGCCGTCTGAGGCAAACGCATCAGGTAATCGGGACGGTCGGCGAACCCACGGGAGCCGAGATTGATACAAAGGCCGGCAAAGCGGGTGTTGGGGTCATCGGTCGGAGAATAAAAAATGACGACGTCCTTAAGATTGTCACCTGTAAAATCGCCTGTAATTTGTCCGTAGATTTTGCCTTCGACCTGTATGGGATAAATATCAAACGCCTCCTGCTCGGCGGCCCTAAGATGTGAGCCGAATAAAAGGCAGACCGCCAGAGCGGCTAAAATTACCCCCGTTTTTTTTCCCTTTGACATACTTATCCCCTATATACGTCAAAATCGCCGACAGGTTAGATCAATACAAAATAACCAAATATTTTATGGTCATCAACCTGTAAATTTATCTGTGGCAATAATTAGTGATATAAGCCGGGGTGGCGGTGCCAGAAGCGAGTCAACCCCTGATCTGTGCCGACCCAGAGATAATCGCCGTCGAATCTCACCGCTTTGATGTTGTTCGAGGGCAAGCCGTCATTTTCAGTATACAAATAATTGTGATATTTCTTTTTTCCGAAAAAGTATAACAGCAGCCCGTCGCCGGTTGCGGCGGCGACAATATCCCCCTGCGAATCAACCGAACGAACCCCGCCGTAATTATAGACTTCCGGGTAATCAGCCACGTCGCCCGTCTTGGGATCAATCGAAACGAGGTTTTCCGCAGTGGCAATCCAGATTTTGTTGGGACCGGCGGATATGTCATAAACGTCGGTCGGGCCCGACACCTGCCAGATATTTAATTGCTCCAGCCTGCCACTGTTGTAATCGAGCCGGTAAACGCCCCGGTTGGTGCCGATCCAAAGCTCGTCATTGATATTTTCGAGAGTATATATGGTCAAATCAGGCAGAAGCAGGGCGTGGTCGAAAGAAATCGAATCGCCATAGGGATAAATCAAAGCCAGCCCGTATGTGAGACCGACATAA
Organism: uncultured Ignavibacteriaceae bacterium; assembly: GCA_964569945.1. GTDB lineage: Bacteria > Zixibacteria > MSB-5A5 > GN15 > PGXB01 > CALAMC01. Next base: position 24,316 of record CAZMWI010000004.1, on the reverse strand, counting down.
ATCGAATCGCCTCTGGTGGCAACGCAATTGATAACATCATCGACCGCCTTGCGATTCGGGAGCTGGATCAGGTCTTTGGCGCCATAACCATTTTTGTCGACAACCAAAAGGCCGTTGTCGGTTGCGGCGAAGATGTCATTCGTCCCTTCCGCAAAGCCGTTGACGCTGCTCATCCACCCGAGCAGGTTATAGTCGGGCAGGACGTATTCGAATGAATTTTTATCAGGAGAATATATCGTCAGGCCCGGCCGCAATGATTCCTGCAGCTCTCCCCCTGCCCAAATGCGACCATCCATAACGTTGATTTTGGAAACGTCTTTATACAATAGGCCGTAGTTCAGCAGTTCCATCTGGTAGTTCGAATTGTCGGCGCGAATCGCCCCCAGGCCCCAGGTCCCGATCCAGAGATTGCTCCAGCCGTCGTCGATGATGTCGGTCAGGGGAAAGCGATGATCGTTGAAATCGGCCAGCACACCGTTGGAAAGATAATTGTATCCCGGCGGCGCGAAATAGACCGGCTCGGGTTTCAGATGATGCACGAAACCTTCATCGGGCGGAATTTCATTGACCTGCGTCCAGAAGTCATGCGTCCGGCTGTATTCGAAGTTTCCCAGTTCCGTCTGAACCCAAAGATATTCATCGTTGCGGTCGGTTTGGATTTTGAGAATGTCTTTACCGAGCAGACCGCTGATTCCGGTCAGGGGCAGTTCCCACTTGTTTTTTGAAATATTGTAACAGGTGATGCCTTCGGTTGTCCCGAAATAAGCGAATTCATAACCGGCCGTAATGGACCGTATATACGAAAAATCCGAAAAATTAACCACCAACCCGTTTAGATACGGATACGCTTGACCGTTGGCCGGCTTCACACCGACCGCGAGTATGATTAAGGCCGCGAGGCTCAGGAAATATTTATATTTTTTCACTTCCCCTTAAAACCGCTGCACAAAGCAAAGAGGTCCCGTAAAAAATAGCTTTTTCATCGGCCATGAAGTCGCTGGCGTGCCACGATTTATTGGCGCCGATTTTATCGTTGCGGATACCCAGCCGGAACATCGCTCCGGGTGTTTTCTCCACGTAATATGCGAAATCTTCTCCGCCCAGAGTTGGCGGCGTTTCGACAATGGTTTTGCCGCCGAACAAATCCGTCTGACATTCGCGATAAATATCATTGGCCCGGCGGTGATTCGACAACACCGGATAGCCCGACAGAATATTGAGTTCGAATTTGGCCCCGCGCGCCCTGCAAATGCCGTCGACCGTCCGGCGTATCAATTTCGGTATAATTTTCGAATTTTTAGCCGAAAGCGTTCTCGCCGTCCCCTGCAATCTTACTTCCTCGGCGATGACATTGCGGGCGGTTCCGCCTTCGATAGTACCGATTGAGATAAGCCCCGATTCCAGCGGGCGGAGTTCTCTCGATACGATTTTCTGAAGCGATTCGATCACTTCGGATGCGACTGCAATGCTGTCGACCGCGTCGTGGGGCCGGGCAGCGTGCCCACCCTTACCTTTAATGGTTATATCGAAATCAATTACGGAGGCCATCGTCTGGCCGTCGCGGAGACCGATTTTCCCGGTCGGCACGAGCGGGTCAACGTGCAGCCCGAAAACGAGTTTGACATCGGGCTTTTTCAGCACTCCGGCCTTAATCATCTCCGCTGCTCCCCCCGGAGGATTTTCTTCCGCGTGCTGGAAGACAAACTTTACTGCACAATCGATTTCATCGTGAAGCCGGCTGAGAATTATGGCCGTTCCCAACACCGTGGCCATATGTACGTCGTGGCCGCAGGCGTGCATGATACCTACGTTCTGCGATTTGAACGGCACTTTGGTCTTTTCGAAAATCCGAAGAGCGTCGATATCGCTTCGCACCAAGATGGCCTTTTTATATCCGGGATTGATAATGCCGACCGTCCCGGTTTTGGTCGGGACTTTCACGAGCTTTATCTTTTCCCGCTTTAATTCCGCATTGAGAAGTCTCGTGGTTTCGAACTCCTCGAACGACGGTTCCGGGTTACGGTGCAAATGTCTGCGAATTTTTATTTGGTAAGGGAGCAGTTCCTCCGCCAGCTTGAGAATTATATCTTTGTCGATCATATTGTCAGCCTCCTGCAAATGTCTCTGCTCTATCCAGCCAGATCCGCTTTGTTTTTTGACATTTCGCTTTTCACTTCCCGCGTCTGATGTTTCAGTCGGTTGGCCGCCATTCGGGCCAGTCTCAGTGGTCCCGGTATACGATAACCATTAAGGCAGCGAAGCGCCACCTTTAAAGCGAAATCGACACCGCATTTATGGCCGGGCGATACGAATATCGGTTTAACTCCCGCCCGACTACGCAGGGCGTAGCCACATAGCTTTTCGTCGAAATAAATCGGCGCGGTGCTGCCAAACTCTTCTCCGGGTTCATCGTACTCACCGCATAAAATCCTACGGGCACACCCAACCGAAGGCGTGTCGGTCAGAAGGCCTATGTGCGAAGCCAGACCGAATCCGAGCGGATGCGCCAGGCCGTGTCCGGCCAGAAGCAATATATCGGTCGGCTTCCTTAAGAGCTCCAGCGTCTTCAAAATAAGCGGCCCTTCGCGGAAACTCAAAAATGACGGTTGGTAGGGAAACGTTATTTTAACGTCAGAACGAGCCCGGTCGATTTCAATAAAACTGGAAATGTCAATTGTTACGGCCACCGCGTAGGCTGTACCGGATTGGTCATCGTACGATGTATCGACGGCGGTGACGCAGTTATAGTCGAAGTCGTCGAATTCAGTAATCACCAGGCGGCTTAAGTCTTCCTGTATCAGTCTCGCTTCATGAGGCTTTTCCGGCCAGTCATGTAATTTTTTAATTCGCAATCGTACCGCCCGATGATTTCCCGTGAAAGAGCTTAATATGGCCCGTATAAATAAAATACTATTTTCGGGCGGCATGTCAATCGGCAACACGGTCAAATATTTCACCGGTATCAGCGGCGTACGCGGATGTTGTTTTTTATTGCATTAAGCCTGCCTGTCGGTGAAATTAGCAATATGACGACAATGCGCATGATTATATTCATCTTGCTTTTGAGCTTCTGCGGTTGCGCTGTGGCCGGGCCGGTTTTTACAGTCGGTATCGGCGGCGATCTGGTGAATCTGTCCGGCGGTGATGCTCCCCGCTTTGTCATCGGTCCGGCCTACCGGATCAATTTCGGCGCCAATCTTTCGCCCGAATGGATGGCGCAAATAACGATTGGCGGATACAAATTGCACAATGACACGAGAGCGACGTCGCTTTTCACGTTCGGCTCCGATGAAAACTACCGCACACAGGACAGAAAGGCGACCGATATAAGTCTGCTTCTGCGCCGCAATATCTATCACGTCTATGACAAGCTTGTGACTTACGGAGCATTAGGGGGCGGAGTTTCCATTTGGAAGTTGCTCGATCCCTCGACCGATGAGATATTGCAGACCACCGCCGAAACCGGCGGGCAGACCGATATATCAGTCAGCGAAATAAACCTGTCGGCCGGGTTCGGAACTGATTACAGTCTTACCAAAAATCTCAAACTGGGTCTTCTGGCAACTATCAATTATCTTACCGGCACCGGTCAGGAATTCGCCTCGGCATACAAAGACAGCCTGAGCGACTGGAAATACAGCCTCGGCCTGAACTTGTCTTTCTCCTTCGGAGGCGGAAACGGCTCAAAACCGGCCCGACCGAAATTGACATCGACTCAAATCCTGTCGACCCCGGTAGCGGCGGCCAATACTGTCGGAAGCGGTTCAGGAGGTTCTCTGTCGGGGAGAGTGGACAAAGATTCCGACCACGACGGTGTTCCGGATCTTTACGACCTGTGTCCCGATACCGACCGCGACGCCGCCGGGCTGGTCGATCTCAACGGCTGTCCGGTCGATGCCGATTTCGATGGTATCCCGGATTATAAAGATGCCTGTCCGAACAATCCCGCCGGGGCCATCGTCGACAGCCGCGGCTGCCCGGTTGATTCCGACGGCGACGGTGTCCCCGATGGAATCGACAACTGCCCCGATACCCGACCGGATATGAAAGTGGACGCCTTCGGTTGTGTCGATCTGACCGCGCTATCCAAGCCGATGGTTCTGCATATCAAGTACGATCCGGGTTCGTTCGAGGTTGATCACGACGCCAAAGCCAGGCTCGACGAGCTCGCGAAGCTTCTGAAAGCCGCACGCGGGGTGCGCGTTGAGATAAATGGCTATACCGACAATATCGGCTTGCCGGAAGACAATAAAGCGCTGTCGGAAAAGAGGGCCCGGCGCGTGCGCGATTATCTGATCAGCCTCGGAATTGACGGGTCTCGTTTGACAGCAGTTGGCCGCGGTGAAACCAATTTCGTAGCTTCCAACAACACCCAGGAAGGACGGCAACAAAACCGCCGGGTGGAGTTGATTTTTGCCAGGTGAACTTTGCGGAATTATGAGAGTTATATTAATTGCGGAGTTTTTTCCGCCAAAAACCGAAAGACATATTGACATTATCGACTATCCCATTTACATTCAGTCAATTCCGCGTTTAGAGGGAACCGGGTGAGGAGATGATATTTTCGTGTTTGTAACCGGTCGCAGGAGCACGGTTTTTTTATTGGGTCCAAAAGGATGAGACGACACGGAAGAAAGATTACGAACCTTTTCGCAAATGTTGTGTTTGAGCCTCATAAGCGGCCTTTGAGCCGTTTTTATATTGATTTTTAGAACTCTCGGGAGTAGATTACAGGATTATATTTCGGTCAAGGATGAGAATATTACTGATTACACAACACTTCCCTCCTGAAAGGGGAGCGGTAAGGCGGCTTTTTGAGTTCGCCCGTCATTTTCGTGCTAAGGGACATGATGTCACGGTCTTGACGGCTATTCCCAACTATCCCGATGGCATAATTCCCGAAAAATACAAGGGGAAATTTTTCTGCCGGGAATTCATGGATGGAGTCGAAATTCTCCGGTCGTATGTCCTGCCGGCGTCGAATGCCCAGCCCAAAAAGCGCATGATCGGATTTTTGACTTTCTTCACGAGCACCCTGATAAACAGCTTCAGGCTTAAAGGAAAGTATGATATCGTCCTGGCCTCGTCACCGCCGGTTTCGTCGGCGCTGCTCGGGTGGGCATTAAGCAAACTGCGCCGGGGCAAACTGGTCCTCGAGATTCGGGATCTTCAGCCGGAAATGGGCGAGCAGTATGGCAGTCTGAATAAGTCATTCATGACCGAGATAATCCGCAAAATGATGCGTTTCGTCTACAAGCGTGCCTGGAAGATTGTCTGTGTTACCGAAGGTTTGACCAACTGGATGAGAGAAAACGGGTTCGGCAACGGCCAGCTTTCGACCATAAAATCAGGCGTCGGCGACAGCTTCATCAACAGCCATTCCAACGGTATTCGGACCAAGTACGGCTGGGAAGATAAGTTCCTGGTCCTGTTTTGCGGGACGATGGGCTGCGTTCGCTCTCTTGAACCGGTTATCGAATCGGCTCGTATGATGGCCGACGAGAAGCATTTCCATTTCGTCTTTGTCGGCGACGGTCAGAAAATGAGCGATTATAAAAATATGGCCACCCGTTATAACCTCGACAATGTTTCCTTTACCGGCCTGCAGCCGCTCGAAGAAATCCCGTATTTCCTGAAAGCCGGTGATGTGCTGGTCGATTGTCTTAAAGACGTGCCGTTTGCAAAATCCGTTCTGCCGGTTAAGATGTTCGAGTATATGGCCGCCGGCAAACCAATCATTTTCGGCTCACCGGCCAAAGAAGCCACCCGCCTTCTCGATGAAGCCGGAGGCGCTCTGACTTTTTCGAACAATAAGCCAGATGAACTGGCCAGCCTGATCCGTCAGATTTACAACCGCAAAATCGACGGTGACAATCTCGGCCGCAGGTATCACCAGTACGTGCGATCCAATCATTCTGCCGACATCTGGGCGCAGAAGTATCTCGATATTATCGAGAGCAACGGCAACGGTTCGCATTAAACCGCTTTAAATCTTCAACAACGAAACTACGTCTCCCCCAAACACGGCTTTGACCTTCTCTATTGCGGACGGGAGCTTCACTATTACTTTGATTTCTGATTCTGAAAAGCTATTAAGATCAAGATCGCTCAAATGCCTGTACTCTCTCTCCTGTTCCCAGTCACCGATAGTCCCGAGGCTCTGGAAATACGGTCTTTCTTCTTCGTTTAGGTAGACGATCATCTCCCGGTTGCCATATATTGCCTTTTTTATGCCGACCCGTTCGGCGGCGGACTGATTTATGGCGATACCGTACGGTTCGAAGCTCATCTCGCGATAGCGTGCCCGCCAGCGCATAAGTGTAGCCGCCCGCGACGGCGGCAGCGATGAGAACGAAACCGCCGACACGCCCGCCTGCATATGTCTCTGCGAAGAGCGCAGCCGTTTTTCATTCAATATTCTAATTAACGTATGCAGTGCCGACCGGGGATATTCTTTATCCGATTGCACTATGGCGTCATAATAATCATGCCTGGTTTCACCCGGCCAGGGGGCGTGCACCGACCGTGTCCAGTGTATGATATGGTTTTCAAAATTGACATCGATATTGAAGGCAAAAGCATCGCGACTAATACTAACCGGTCTTTTTATTCTTGAGGTTCCCCAGCGGACTTCATAAACACGATTGATTATTTTATCCCCGTCACACTGATTAGCCAATATCTTCTCCAGATTTCCGTGGGGTCGAACCGAAACCGGATAGATCACGTCGGCCATATCCATTATCCGATGATCGCGTTCACCTTGAAAACCGGGCCGGTCTTGCGAACCGGGATGCGCTTCAATGTCACGCCACTTAACATTATCGCGATCAAGTCGGAATTCGCTGCAATACTGCTCTTTTGCCTGTTCGATGCTTTCGCCGGGCTTTCGCGATATGATAACCGTCATCGGAATATCCTTTATAGAAGCCAAATACAGCACTATTTCCCACGCCGGAGTTCCGACCGACGCAAGCAAGTTTAGTCCTTTGGCTTCAATATCTTCGAGAGCGTTATTTGAGGCGACAATCCACGGGTCACTCCCGCACGGATAAAGCGACTGGCGCGAATTCAATATGACGGCTTTGCCGGAAACAGCAAAAGACATAACGCGAATATAATCGGGAACGAGTCTATTTCAAATACTTATGAAATAAAAATCAATAAAGCTGGGCCAGGTTGATATGCAAATAATAGTGTTTAAGAATCGCGTCATATTTACGGCCCGCGCGCGACATCCCGATCGCCCCGGTCTGGCACATACCGACTCCGTGACCGTACCCATGCCCGACAAAATCGACCCGGGTCAGACGACCGTTTGAATCTGTCTGCTTTTCGAGCCTGAACTTTGCCGACTGTAAAATCATTTCGGGGTTCGACGATCTCGTAAACACCCAGCGAATTTTATCTTTCCCGAAATTAAACGTCCCCTTATCGGTCGTAACGATAAGGTCGGCCACCCGGCCTCCGGCCGTAAAACCGTTTATATCCATATCGTCGATGCGATCAATGCGTATGACCTTGCCGCGCTCGGCTGAAAGGTATTCCTGAAGTCGAAGTATGATCTGTTTGACGCTGTATGACTCTCTCCAGTCGGAATATTTCGACCAGTCACAATAGCCGCTGTCCGGAGCGGCTCGCAGGTACGGTTCCGATTTGCGGTCCCACACTTCGTCGATATCATCGGTCGAACCGCCGCAGGTCGAGAAATAATAGGCATTGATAAGCTCGTCGTGGAATTTCATCACGATCCCGCGCGTTTCATCGACAGCTTTGTTGACCAGCGCATCTTCCACGTCCACGCCGCGATACACCTGATCGCTAACGTCGGCTTTGAGGTCGTACGGTTCTTTCGAGTACTGATTAAGGTGCGAAATTGAATACGTCCTCGCCGCCACCGCCTGCGCCTTTATCGCCTCCAGTTCCGGTTCGCCGATAAACCCGATTTCCAGCGGAACTACGCCCTTGAGATAGTCATCGACATGCACGACGTTTATCAATCTTAAATTGTTGCCGTAGGGCAGTATGCGCATCATGCCGCGAAATCTCTGGTCGAAGGCTTTAAGATAGTTGTGGGTCGTGCGCGGGGTTAACAGGACTTCATCGTAAGTGTCGCCCAGAGGAGTTTCGCCCATTTTTATGACGATGCCGTTGCGGGACTGGCTGAATTCGGCCGGTTGTGAGGAATAATATACAAAGCTCTTGCCACCTTTCATACACTCTATCGAAAATGAACCTTTGCTCGATACGACTATATCGCGAGATGTGTTCTGTAGCAGGACGCGGACGAATGGCAGCCGCAAGTACGACCCCTCCGAGCCCTCTTTAAGAGTCGGGACCGCGGCGCACCCCCAGACAAGAAGTATAATCAGGACAATTGTCCCGTAATGTGCCATGTGCCGTATGACTTTATCCCATAAAGAAGACATCGTAAATTTCATAGT
>CAZMWI010000004.1:0-15862 GCA_964569945.1 uncultured Ignavibacteriaceae bacterium | reverse complement strand
CGAAGATATTTATAATTTTCCCGCACACAACTTCGCTCCGTGCACCTGTCACGCCGGGAGCGTTTCCCGTTTTACCCCAAATTGTCATCGCCCCCATGACGGCGTAACAAACCGCTTCCACGAAATCCGGGTCGCACCCCAGCCTTTTAACCGTGTCTATTTTTATTCCCGGCAAACCCTGTTTCAAACCATCCACGATAAACCTGTTTCTGATTCCACCGCCGAACAGGTACAGTGTATCCGGATTGTTTTTTGCGCCCAACCGGCGGATATGATCAACAATCGTAATCGCCGTCAGTTCGGCCGTGGTCGCCATAATATCATACTTGTTAAGTCTGAGTTTCGATGACCACCGGATAATTTTATCGACGAATTTTTCACCAAATCGCTCGCGGCCGGTCGACGGACCAAATTTGCCTTTGAGATAATCATCAGACAAAAGAACTGTCAGCAGTCTCTGCGATACTCGGCCTTTTAAAGCCAGTCGGCCCTGAGAATCGTAGGGACGGTCGAAATATTTGCGCGCCAGAAGATCAATCAGGCTGTTGCCGGGACCGCAGTCGCGGGCGATCATTTTGCCCGGTCCCGCTCCGGCCGGGATGAAAAAATAATTGGCGATACCGCCGATATTGAGAAGCAGCCGGTCGCGCTTTTTATCCGAAAACAGTTGCCACATCGCCGTCGACGTGATCGGCGCTCCCTCGCCGCCGACCGCGATATCGGCCTGGCGGAAATCGGCCACGGTGCAAAGTCCGCTTCGCGCGGCGATACTCTCCGCGTGCCCTATTTGCAATGTGGCGTGAGCAGGCTTTCCGGATATTTTAAAACGGCCCGGAAGATGTCGCAGGGTTTGACCGTGCGATGCAATTAGATGCGGTGCTACTTTCTTCTTTTTCAACGCGGCTGCAAATTTCGCCGTTTCGCGCCCGATCAAATCCCCCAGCTCCCTGTCAAGCAGCATGGCGTCTTCGAGCTTCAAAGAGCGATCGACCACCGCCCGTCGTAATCTGTCCGAGAATGCCCGTCGATACCCAACCGTTTTCCCCTGAATGAATTTAACTGATAAAGCCGGTTTTCTATTTGTGATGCGTACAGCGGCCAGATCAAGACTGTCGGCCGACGTCCCCGAATTGATACCAATGACGACCGGGCTTTTTTTGTTTAGAAGCTTATGAATCATGACCCTGTCACGCCGGTACCGTCAGCTTGGATTTGATACCGGAGATTCTTTCCAATGAATTGGTCAACCGTTCCTCGTTCAGCAGGCCTTGCTTGTAGGCCTTCTTGAAATATTTTATTACTTCTTCGGCCACGCGGAAATTCTGTCCGAACAGCAATATGTCGTGCCCGGCATTGAAAGCTTTCAGCGCCCGCTCGCTGTAGTTACCCATTACCCGGGCGCCTTCCATTAAAAGGTCGTCGGTGATGGCAATGCCGTCGAATTTCAGCGTCCCGCGCAACATATTTCCGACAACGGCTTTCGACGTCGTCGCCGGTTCTTTGTCTAACTGAGGCAGAATCAGGTGCGTCGTCATAACCATATCGCACCCGGCCTCAATCGCCGTCTGGAACGCGATGCCTTCGCGGTTGATGAACGTCTGAAAATCATAATCGGCCCGGGCCAGTTCATGGTGCGGGTCGATAACCGACGCGCCCAGTCCAGGAAAATGCTTGGCGCAGGTCAGCAGGCTGAAATTATGAGCGATCTTTATGGTCCGCTCTATGAACGGGATCGCCCTGGCCGGACTTTTGCCGAACGTCCGTCCCTGCAGACATGGGTTCTGATCGTCGAGATTGAGATCGGCCACGGGGGCCAGAAGCAGATTTATGCCGAGTGACTGAAGATAGTACGCAGCCCGTCCGAACTGCTCCGTATAGAGCTCCAGATTGTTTTTCTCAGCGTATTTTGACGGCGCTTCGAACTCGGCCGGGGCTCCGCGAAAACGGCAGACCCGTCCGCCTTCCTGATCGACCGCGAAAAACGGAATGACATTCGACTCCGCGATAAAATCTTTGATATTCTTTTCGGCGTGATAATGCGGATTGGCATTGTCTTCGAAAAAGATGACGCCGCCCAGCTGTTCGCGGCTGAAAAAGCGCTTGAAGTCATCCGAGGGGTCGATACCCTTGTAGCCGACTATGAATATTTGTCCGATTTTGTCTATCATACTATATCACACACACCAGGTTTTTCCCGGCGCCTTTGGCCCTGTACAGGGCCTGATCCGTCAGGGACAGGAGTTCATCGTACGGCTTCCCGTTTTCGGGGAACGACGAGGCACCCACCGATACGGTAACCTTTAATTCGGGAACGTTATCGATGCCGCCGAATGTCGCCGCCTCGACCGATTCGCGAATTCTTTCGCCGATGCGAACCGCTTCGATCTTGGGCGTTTGCGGCAGGATAATGGAAAACTCTTCACCGCCGTACCTGGCAAAAATGTCAACATCCCTGATACATTGTTTGACCACCGAGGTCATACCTTTCAATACTATATTACCGACCTCGTGTCCATAAGTATCATTAAATTTCTTGAACCAGTCAATATCGATCATAATCAAAGACAGCGGTAGGTCATAACGCGCCGCACGTCTCTGCTCTTCTTTCAGCTTCTGCGTGAAATACCGGTAATTGTATATGCCGGTCAGTTCATCGGTTATGGTCAGCTCTTCCATTCTCTTGTGGAGCATGGCGTTATCCAGCGCCATAGCGGCCGAACGGGCCACAACGACCATAGATTTTTCATCTTTCGTGGAGAAAGCGTCCGGATCGAGCGATTCGGCTATAAGCACACCTTTGGCCTCGCCGTGAGAAATCATCGGAACCAGCATAACCGAACGGGTCGTCTTGCGCAACGGCTGATAGTCTTCGCGTTTGGAAATGTCGACCACGCGTACGGCCTCGCCCTGTTCGAAAACAAGCTGCAGCAGTTTGTTTTTATCTTTATCCATCGCCTTCAAATGGAAATTGGACTGCCCGGAGATATTGCGTCCACGATAAATCAAATTATTGCCGGGACCGATCAGGAGCAAGGCGCTGGCGGGATATGCCAGGATCTCACCCATGATGCGCATAACTTCCTGGATGATGCCATCGATTTCCAAAATCGAACCCAGAACCCTGAGGTTTTCATAAATCATTTCCAGATGCGCTTGCGATTTTTCGAGCTCCGTGGTGCGCTGGTTCAGGGTGTTAAAAAGATTAAGCAGCCGTTGTTCGGACCGGCGGATATAGTCTGAGACAAACCCTATCGCCAGCGCAAAAAACCACATTATGCCGACTCTTAGAATCAAATCGGGAATGGCACCCTGAGAAAAGCCGGGCATACAGATAATTATATATGTTATAGAAGCAATCGCTACCAGAGCCAGCGACGCCCAGAACGCCAGGATGTATCCGGTAAAGGCAATGGTCAGATAATAGAAAAGATAGAATCCGGAATGAATTCCGCCGGACAGGTTTATCAAAACCGTGGTAAAGACCAGGTCGAAAATTATCATGAACAGGTAAGCTCTCTTCAGGTCGGAATTGCGGTCGCGCATGACGATGGCGAAAATCAGCAGCTGCAGGAGAAAGGCACCGGAAAGCGTCCACAATATCAACTCGCTGGCGAAATTAAGATGACCGTAGAAATAGGCCCAGCCCGCGCCGAACAAAATCATCAGGCGCGACAACAAGAAGATGGTATCCACCCTGGGAAGCAGGGTTCTTCCCTTGTCATGAAATAATTGCATAATTGTCCTATGGCGGACATAGTTTGCCCGCTTATTGGAAATATCGGCACTCCGATAATTTTATTTATTGTCGGATAAGCAATTAGGCGGAAATTGCGGCGGATTTTTGAGCTTTCCGCGACGACAATGATTTGCGGAGAGTTTGGCCAACCACTCCGAAGGCCAAAACTAATAGGATTAAATCGGTTACGACGAGGACGATATTGCCCCCGGGTATATATGTAACGATTAGATAATAAACCAGCGCGGCTATCGTGGTCAGAAGCATAAACACGGCCGGAATCATCGTAAACCAACTGGCCCGTCCGCGTAAATTCAACCAGGCCGATACGGCCAAAAGACTTAAGGCTGCCAAAAGCTGATTGCTCGCCCCGAACACCGGCCAGATCAGTTTGTAACCGTTACTGACAGCCAAAGCAAACATTAAAACGACCGCCAGCCCGGAATTGAACCAGAACTTCTGAAATAGCGCCGGGACGCTCTTGAAAGCCCGCTTCCAAAGTTCCTCAAAAATATACCGGTTCAAGCGAACAGCCGAGTCCAGGGTCGTGACAACGAACCCCTCGACCATAAGAATCCCAACGATCGACCCGAACGCCACCGGAATACCCAGCGCTGTATGAACGAGGTGTCCCACCGCGAGGGCATAGGCCAGAATCGGATTACCGCTGCCGCCCGACGGCCACGCTATTGCCATATAGTCGGCGTACTTCAAAGACGATGCGATTGCAATCACGACCAGCACCGCCAGAGCCGATTCGAGAATCATCGCTCCATAGCCGACCGTCTTGGCCTGCGTTTCCTTGGCCAGCTGCTTGGATGTGGTTCCGCCCGCGACCAGGGCATGAAACCCTGAGATTGCTCCACAGGCGATTATGATAAACAAAATCGGCCAGACGGGCCCCATCTGGGCCCGGCCCTCGGCCAGATTGAAGGTTGGCATATTGGCCGTGCTTAGCCCGCCGAATCCGGCGACAACCACTGACACGGCCATCGCGAGCAGGCCGAAATACAAAATCTGCACGTTTATAAAATCGCGCGGCTGAAGGATGGTCCAGACCGGCAGCCCGGCGGCGATAAATACATAGACGGATATTATAATCATCCACGTCAGGCTGGACATCGAAACCGGCCAACTGAAACCGACAAAAACCGAGACGATACAGACGCCGACGGCGAGTGCAAACGATAGTACTGTGTTAATATGTTTCTTGAAAATCAGATAGCCCAGAAGCGGCGCGCACAGCGTGATTATTATAACCGATGTCGACGCGATTCCGCCGATTACACCCATCTCTTGCCCGTTGACCATACGGGTCCGAAGCAGTGTCTGCCCTGCGTCGAGGCCGAGCTTGTCGATCGGCCAGACCGATGTCAACGATACGGCCGTCAGGGATAAAAACGCCGACGTTACCAGAATCAGCATAATCCCGGTGAAGGCGATAAATAGCAGAAATCCCGAATCGCCCAGGGCTTTACGGGCTATCTCGGCAATCGAGCGACCGCCTTCGCGAATCGACGCGAACAGGGTCGAATAATCGTGCACTGCTCCGAAAAATATTCCTCCGAATACGATCCATAACCAGGCCGGACCGACCCCGTACAGAATTCCCAAAGTCGGGCCGATTATTGGCCCAGCCCCGGCGATGGTAGAATAGTGATGAGCGAAAAGCACAGGGACCGAGGTCGGCACAAAGTCTTTACCGTCGTTTTTGTCTATCGCAGGAGTCGGGCGATCGGGCTTTTCACCCATCTGGCGGGCCAGAAAACGGGCATAAAAACGGTATGCCAGAATAAAGAGAATTATCGCGAATAAAAGCAGTTCGAGAATATTCATAGCAAAATTATATTGCCAATTAAGGGTCTGATATACATTATACGGCTGGTTAAAAGGACTGGCAATATATTTTATCCGTTCAGGTGCGGCAACAATTTACGAAGGCCTATCGTATTAGTAAGCAAATGAATGGCTGCAAATCAACATCTTTAAAGGCTTTGACAATCGTCGCTATCCTTGCGATGATACAGGCTCTGCCCCAATCCGCCCTGTCTTCTATTTTCTGGTCAGGAAGTGAAATTGCCGTCGACCGCGAAGAAGTCGTCAGCGATGACATCTACATCCTCCAAACCGACGCCGAGGTTATGGGGCGTGTGGAAGGCGACGTCAGCGCTTTGGCCCAAAATTTCTTCCTCGACGGAGATATTGACGGAAATCTTAACATACTGTCCAGTAAGGCGGACGTCGAAGGCATCGTCACCAAATCGCTCCGGGCCGCATGCGAGGATATTCAGATTATGGGTAAAATCGACGGCAATTTACTGGCCGCCGCAAAAAACCTGAACATCCGAAGCAGCGCCGAAATCGGGCGTGACATCACCTGCGCCGGTCAGAGGGTGACAATATCAGGTCAATGCAACGGCGACGTCGAAATCGCCGGGAATGTGGTTGTTATATCGGGACAGATCGATGGCAACCTAAAAATCCAGGCCGACGATATACAAATCGATGACAAAACGCGCATTGCCGGTGACTTCGATTATGAATGCCGGAATGAAGCTATCCTCGGCGACAACGTCTTTATAGGCGGCAAAACCAACTGGACCAAGCCCGAAAAAGAAAAAAATATAAATATGCCGTCGGGCCTGCCGACCATTATCCGCTTTTTAATGTTCCTGGTGACTCTGGTAACCGGCTATATCCTGATTCTTCTTTTCAAAAGGCATACGCTGGCCGCGTCCGAACAGGTGCTCAAGGCTCCGGGCATGGCCTTCGCGGTTGGTATTTTAACTCACGCGGTCATAGCCATTGGTGGCATTATATTCTTCTTCTTGATTCTCGGGATACCGGTAGCGCTGATGATGCTCGTGCTGGGAATGATATTGTTTTATATTGGAAAGATCTACGTGGCCGTTGCGCTGGGTCGGCTGGCTTATGTGCTTCTCGGAAGGGATAAGGGGCCTATCGGTCTGGAGTTCCTGATTGGCCTTATTGCGCTGTCGCTTCTTTTCACCGTTTCGGTTCTGGGCTGGATATTGTACGTCCTGGCCTTTATAGTCGGAAGCGGCGCGGCTGTGCTGGGATATTTGTCTTTGAATAAAAAGGCGAAAGCGATCCCGCCGGCAGAAGAACCACCCGCCGCGGCAGAAGGATAAAATCCTCAATAAGCGGCAACCGCGCCTTCGCCGCGCGGATCGGATGCGCCAATCAGAAAACCATCCTCGGTTATCATAATAGCTTCGACATCCGAATAGCGCTTTCTCTCTTTGACATGATGCCCCAGCTTTTTAAGCGATTCTATTATTTCAGGGGAAAAAGATTTCTCTTCGAGATACAGCGTGTCCGGCAGCCATTGATGATGAAAACGCGGTGTGGTAACAGCGGCCGTGATCGTCTGGCCGAAACGGTCCACGTTTATGATAGTCTGAGCCACGGCGGTTATAATCTTGGAACCGCCCGGTGATCCGAGGACGAGACACGGTTTCGAGTCTTTCAGGACTATGGTCGGGCTCATCGACGATAGCATCCTTTTATGCGGAGCAATCGCGTTGGCACGTCCACCGACCAATCCGAAATAGTTGGGCACACCCGGACTTATCGAAAAATCATCCATTTCGTTGTTGAGCAGAAAACCGGCACCGTCCACAACCAGTTTTGAGCCAAAGGCCGTGTTAATCGTGTACGTTATGCTCACGGCGTTGCCGTCTTTATCGACTATCGAATAGTGAGTAGTGTTTTCTGACTCGTTGTATGTGTCCGGCAATCCGGAACCGACTTTTTCCGAGAGCCCGGCGTGCGATGGATCTATCTGACTGCGCCGCGAATCGATATATGAGGAATCGAGCAGTTCCCGGACCGGATTATAAACGAAATCGGGATCGCCGAGATGCACCGCCCGGTCGGCGTACGCCAGACGGCAGGCTTCGGTGAAAAGGTGTATGTATTCGGGATGGTTCGGGCTGAATCCGTAGAAATCGTACGGTTCGAGAATCTTGAGAATCTGCCCCATAATCACCCCGCCCGATGACGGCGGCGGCATCGAATAAATTTCCAGCGAATCGAAACTGAATGAAATCGGCTGGCGCCAGACCGCCTTGTACTGCGCGAGGTCATCATGGGAGATCAGCCCGCCGCGCTTTTGCATTTCCGACACGATCATGTCGGCGGTGGGGCCATTATAGAAACCGGAATCGCCATTTATGCCGATTCGTTCCAAAGTTGAGGCCAGGTCCTTCTGCACCAGTCTCTGCCCCGCACTCAAAACGCTGTCGCCATCGTAAAATATACTTTTGGTTTCATCAAACAGCGCCAGTTCCTTTTTGTACTCATCGAACAAACGACCCATGTACGGAGTCAGCACGAAGCCGGAGTCGGCCAGGTCAATAGCCGGTTTTACAAGATCGAACCACGGCAGCGAACCGTGCCTTTTCCAAAGTTCGTACATTCCCGCCACGGTTCCCGGAACACCGGCCGCCCTGGCGCCAAGAAGCGATTCATCATCCCTGACCTTACCGCTGTCGTTGAGATACATATCCCTCGAGGCCGCCCCCGGAGCAAATTCCCGAAAATCGAGCGCCTTGACTCGCCCGGTCTTTACATCATAGATTACAGCGAAGCCGCCTCCACCGATATTTCCCGCCTGCGGATAACAAACAGCCGCCGCGAATGCCGTCGCCACGGCGGCATCAAAGGCGTTGCCGCCCGATTCAAGGATATTCAATCCGATATTGGAAGCAATAGGCGATGCCGTCACCACGGCACCGTTGGAATACAGCTTCTCGACTTTAACTTCGGAGCAGTGAGGAAGCAACAGACACACTACCAGCAATGATATAATCAGTCTGATAGAATGCATGGTACTCTTGAGCACGGCCATCAGCCCTTTTCAAACAACAATATCTGTCCGTCAGGGTAGGTGATATTCATCGAGATTCCGCGCCTCAGGTTGTCGGCCGTAATTTTCATGGCCGGCGTCTCTTCCGACGCCAGAAGATCTTTGACTTTGAATTTGGCCGCCGATAGACCCGCTTTGCGGAGATCGGCGGCTATGACCAGCTCTCTCGACGCGGTATCGGCCAAAACCGTAAGCTCTCCCGGCGGCGGTGCCACAATATACATGACCACTCTTTTGTCGGCGCGATTGATTACGATGTCGACCGATGGATCGGAGCAGTAAACTATAGGCTGTATTTTAAGCTCGCTAAGTATCGATTCAAGAAATACGAGCTTATTATGATCGTAATTGGAGGCGATATCGAACGTAAACAGGTAGAGCGTGCCTTTGAATCGGGACGAGGCAACCCCAACCGTTTTGCGGTTTGAAGTCAATAATTTCTTGATTTTGCTGTCGGTCGATACGACGTGCCCGAAAACATGCCCCGTAAACTCGCTTGTTTTTGTTTTGATCTTATCGATATTGTTGCCAAGCGACGTCTTAATACGGGCCTGCCTGCTCAATATCTGGCAGTCTTTGAAGTTGGTGTCGTACTTCGGCATCAAACCACACAAAATAACATTGGTCCCCTGTTTGAGAAGCTCGAGGATTCCCTCCTGCATCTCTTCGCTCATGAATTCCGCGGTCGGAATGAACACCAGGTCGTATTTTTTCATCTTGGCCGGGTCGATCGTCTCGCGAATGTCATAATCGACTTTGAGTTTGAGCAGATCGCGGCATAGTCCGGTCGACGTCGACTGCACCAGATTACCCATATAGCCGAACTGTTTGGGATTTTCGAGCTGGGTATACCACTGATACTGACGGTTGCCGAGAATACAAACTTTGGCCAGCCGTTCAAGCGTGTGCAGTTTCGATTCCAGGACGGCGGCGTTGAAATTGCGAACGACTTCGTAGCCGCTGGTAATTGTCCCGTCTGAAGCCAGAGGCGCCCCCCGCCAATGGTCGCGGTTGACAAACATATAATGGTTGAAGCCTTTAAAACCGCTGGCGAGTCCGGCGGTCAGATAGAAGCGCCGCAACCCGTCGGGATAGCCTGCAAATCCGGCACTGAGTTCTTTTTCCGTGGCCGGGGTACCCGACGTAAACGAGGCCGCCCAGGCAAAATCGTACTCACCGGTAAGATAGCGGCCCTTTTGGGCCAAATCGAAATATGTGCCTTCAGGAAATATATTAGCTCCCAGCATAGGGGTTTCTTCTTTCGTAACCAGCGAAAAGGCCGGAATCAAATCCCCCGTTTTAAAATAAAGGGAGCGGAAAAAGAGCGGTTCCACAGTGTATGATTTAAAAATCTCTTCAAGAGTGGTCAGATATGACTTCAGGGTCAGTTCGCGGAAGCGAAACCAGTCAAAAACCCGGGGCAGATCCTTCATATCGATGTCATCGAACTTGCGTGGCGGTTCAACGGCTTCAAACGAAGCGTCCTTGGAATGATACTCTTTATTTAATTTGGCTATATCTTCATAGCGGGATTGCAGAAAGTCCGGATAATAGCGTTGCAAAACCTCGGGATTGTAATCCGCTGAACCGGGATTTAAATGGCGGCCGAACGATGTTTCGAAGTCCATTTCAATCATAAATACCGGACCGCGTGGGTGAATATAGTTTTTTGTCGTTTCAACCAGCGTCTTGAAATAATTCTTCAAAGAATGCTGGAAATTGGGGTTCAGGTAGCTCGGCAAATAGCCGCCCTCGACACCGTGATCGTCCGGCATAAGAAGCTCCTGCCCTTTGCAGTCGCGAGCAAAAGTTTTTATGTCTCGAAACAGATACTTGGGCAGGCCACCCTGCGGCCATTGTCCTGAAATCCACGGGCCCGGCCGCAAGATTACCTTAAAGCCAAACTCCCGCGCCAGCTCAAGGAAAACGATCAGATCTTTACGGGAATCATTATATCCGGTAAAATCAATATCCTTATTCGATCCCTGGTGAAGATTCCAGGGAACCGAGGTCGAGAGTAGCCTGAATCCCGCCTTCTTTATTCTTTCAAAACAGACGGACCAATACCTCTTATTGATCCGAAAGTAGTGCATTTCAACCGAAAAGGGGTAATAAACCTCTTTTCCAATAGTAAATCGGCCCTCAGTTACCCCTAACATATAACATCCTACATATCAATAAGTTACAATTTTTTACCATAATAAAAACGACATACAATCTTAATTAAAATGGATGCAGAAGTCAACAAGATTTATCCCAAGCTGCTGTTTACGGCCAATGTCTAAACTATTGCAAAAAATTACATGACCTAATATACCACTGTTTAATAACTTAAGCTACATTTAATTTTTGAAGCGAACTATCAGGATTTAAAATACTTTTGATGTGACGTTAAGTCATTATAAATTAATCTGATACAAGTAATCAATAATCAAATAACAGGTTTTCCACAACTTATTCACAGTCAATTTCGTCGGTTTTTGCCCAATATTCAATTATTTTGCTGGTTTATGGTCCAATTGTGGAACGACTATCATATACCCTGAACTATATCCGGGTTATAAACTTATATTCGGGATTGTATTGTGCGGGAACGCGGGCCTGCAATACAGGATAATCTCAACCGACTAATAATAGAATGACTCGAAGAACCGGTGGGTTATCACAATTGGCCCCAACAAAAAAACGCCCCTCATAATGAGGAGCGTTTGAGAGTCTCTTGTGAACGGGCTTTATTTCAAAAGCATCATCTTCATAGTTTTATTGAAGGTGCCGGCTTTGATCTCATAGAAATATATACCTGAGGCGGCGGGTCTGCCGTCGTCGGTGTCGCCGTTCCACGTCACATTATAGACATTCGCGGGTTGCTCCTGATCAACAAGCGTCTTAATTCTCTGACCAAGGACATTGTATATGGAAAGCTCGACATGTGACAGTTTTTCCAGCGAATATGTAATGGTCGTAGCCGGGTTGAAGGGATTCGGATAGTTCTGCTTCAGGGCATATTCGAGCGGAACCGCAGGGTCCGTTTCACCGACAGGATTCGCCTTGTCATTAATTACAAAGCAGAAAGGTTCGCCGTTATGCCAGGTCGGGAATTGACCAAGCCACAGCCAGTCATAAGTATCATCGGGGGCATAATTTATCGAGTCGACGCAGACGGTCCCTTCCTGGCTGCTGATGACGCCAATCTGGAATCGAATCGTGTCTTTTGTATCCGTCGCCGGCCAACTGCCGTTGGGTGGCACCCCCGCCGCTGTATGATTGAATGTATCAGGCAAATTCCCATCCATATCAAACATCGACCATGTATTCAGAGTAGACCAATAAAACTCTCCGGCCGTAAATGACGGACGCCAACCTTGGCCCGCAACCGCGTTAATATAAGCCGGTAACCCAAAGGCGGCGCCGCCAAGGTCCACATAACTTATCTGAGTAACGCTATCAGGGCTATAGATCTGCCAGGTGGCACTGTAACCATTAATGCCTGTAGCCGGCTCTGTGGCGTTCTGGAACCAGAAATTTATCGTGAAATTAACTCCGGGCATTACAGTATCGGTAGTGACTTCGGGCGAAACCGTGCCATCGATAAATACATCTTGAGCCAAGGCTGTTCCCCAAGCCAGCACGAGAATCAGCGCCAATAATTGAAAAGTCCTTTTCATTCCGTTCTCCTATATATAGTTTTCATTATTTCCCTCGCCTTGAGGCAATATCGTCCCAGGGTAGCTTGCTATTCAAGCCGTCCCGGACTTGAACGGACCTTAAGACATCAGGTCTAAATTCATAAAATAACATATAATTAGCAAACTTCCCCTTAGACGCCACCTCCTTTTCGGTTTTTGTCTTCTCCAATAGACATTAAATTCCTAACTTATTTGGTAAATTATACATTTATGCCACGCTATAGTCAATAAAAAAATAAACCGGACTGCCTTGGCCAGCCCGGTTATTATTCCAAACTTCAATTTCTGCGTCGGTGTTCCGCAACGCTAATAAATAATATCAATAAGCATCAAAATGTCAAGAAGGTTAATATCGCCGTCGGCATTGACGTCGCCCAGATACGGATCCACTGATGGGCCGCTGCCATATATATCGTCAATCAGCATCAGAATATCGAGCAGGTTCAATAGACCATCCTGTGTAACGTCGCCCACCTGCAGCTGCTGAACGACCAGTTTTCCGGCATGGAAATCGGGCACGTAGTCGGCAAAAACCGAGCGAATTGAAAACAGCTTGCTCGCCCCGAACGATGACGTCGTATCCACCGTCACTATCGTTCCGTTAGTGGCAGACGACGTGATGGTGACGAACAAATTAAGAATTATACCGGTGTCGGGCTGAAGATATTTGGAGCCATCGATGAGCGGATCGGGCTCAATCGTTACATAGTAGCGATTGCCGAACAAATCATAATTGACGAGCCCGGTATTGTTTTGATGGGTCATTCGAGGCAACCCCTCTATATTGACCGAATCGAGCAAAACCTTGTTGAAAGTCGTGTTAAACTTGATCGGGAGCTGTACTTTCTTGGCCAGGAACTTATTGTCCAGATAGACTTTCATTATGACACTGGTATCTGGCGGAACGCGCAACGAATCGATCCGAATTGTATCCGCAGTCGCCATAACATAATGGCTTTTCAGCTCGGTATTCGTCCCGCGCGGTTCATCTATGGTCAGCGATACGTCATAAAGACCGTAATCGGTGTATGTATGACTGGCATCCTGAGTCGTGGCGACAGGCGAGCCGTCGCCGAAATTCCACTCCCACGACGTGGGTGAATTCGGCGATGCATCTTCAAAATCAATCGTTAACGGAACCTGACCCGACAAAGGAGATACCGTCGTAAATTCGGCGTCACCCAGGCTGTTTATGGCACTATAAGCGTTTATGCGGCCATAGCCAAGCAAACCGGCAGCGTATAGCGGTTCCGCGGGCATATCGTCACAATTGGCCT
The DNA here is from genome assembly GCA_964569945.1 of uncultured Ignavibacteriaceae bacterium. GTDB lineage: Bacteria > Zixibacteria > MSB-5A5 > GN15 > PGXB01 > CALAMC01. Next base: position 2,272 of record CAZMWI010000004.1, on the reverse strand, counting down.
TTATTATCGAATCAATCTCTATTTTCGTCAAATTCGGATCGTGCGATCTCAACAACGCCGCCAAACCGGCCACGTGCGGAGCCGACATCGACGTGCCTCCGGAATAAACGTACTGGGCCGACCCAAAATCCGAGTAGGTGCTCAAAATATTGCTGCCCGGAGCGACCACGTCAATATCCAGACCGTAGTTCGAAAAACTGCTCTTCTGGTCCGCGCTGGTATTGCTGGCAACAGTCAAAACGAGCTTGTAATCGTTATAATATTGATGATCTACCAGATCGAGACTGGTGCTGTTGTCGTTTCCCGCCGCATGGGCACAAACGACATCATAATCAGCGGCATTCTGGAAGGCGGTAACTACGCCGGTTGTGGCCGCGCCCCAGCTGGCGTTGATCATATCGGCACCCGAAACGGCAGCGTAGTTAATACCGGTGGCGCAGGCCGAGGAGTTCACATAACCCAGGCCATCCGACGCCAGGGCTCCGACACGGACGCACATAATTTTCGCACCGGTACCAATCCCGGTCCCCCAGCCGCCGGCAAGACCTGCAACGCCTATGCTGTTATTGGTCGCCGCGGCCATAGTGCCGCTGGTGTGGGTTCCATGACCGTCATAATCCGAGGGATCGTTATCCCAGCCTGAGCAGTCGGCATCGGCGCAAGTCAGGGCGCCGCCGAAACCATTGAAAAAGTCGTAGCCGATCAGGTCGTCCGCGTATGTGTTGGCATCATTTGGACTGTCCAGAAAGTCGATGTCATCCGGATCCATAACGACCCGGTCGCCGTCAAGATCTTCCGCCGGATTAACCCAAATACGGTCGACGAGATCGGGATGGGTATAAAGCACGCCAAGATCGATATCGGCGACGATTACATGATTTTTGCCTTTTTCAATATCCCAGGCATCTTTGGCATGAATATTATTCCAGGCCCACTGGTTATTTATATACTGATCGTTAGGCGTTACCCGAACCGGTATGGCATACACGCCATCAACCGTTTTTACATAAGGGTTCTTGCGCAATTCGTCGATCATATCTCGAACATTAACCGATTCCGGGATACTCAGGACCTGGAATTTAGTCATATTATTGGTTCCGACGATTTCATGTCCCGGCTCGACAAACGGAAACAGCGGGCGGGAGTCATAAGCCCCATATTTTGCAAGAATGTCGTCGAGGGATTTAATTCCCACCTGGAGATTACCGCTTTTGGCGGCCAGGTTGGAGACGTTAACGTCGGTGGCGAACTGGACCTCAATTTCTCCCGTTAATAGAATCGGTTGCGCCTGATCCTGATTGGGATAGATTCGAGCCCCGGCGGGGCCGATAAACCCGAGAATCAGTATTATTGCCAATCCGATGGTGGCCGGGATGTGAAGGCTGCGTTTCATTATTTCCTCTCTTTTATAAAGCACCTCTTGTTTTTCTTCTAATTTATCTTTAAGTTCTTATTTCCCAACATAATATAGATTTTCCCGGTCCCCCGGTTCATAGCCGTTCAAAATCAAATCTTTTAGTCAGCATTCTTATATTTCTTATCGGATAAATTACTCATACCTCAAATTAAAGATTGGCCCCGCTTTTGGTAAAGGGAAACTGCTTATCAATTGCGGTCGGTAATAAATGAAATACCCATTCACAAATTCAGGAAGCCGCCAGCCGGCGGCTTCCTGATTCATCGTCTATTGTCAGTAAGACAATTTCAGTCTCAGTCTCAAACCTGACGTCTCTTCATTATTCCGGGCAAACCGGAGCCGGTCCAGGAGGATCGTTGTACTTGTAAGCAATCAGGTAGAGGATGTCGAGAAGGTTGACAGCACCGTCACCGGTGGCATCCATCAACTCAGGACAGTCTTCGTTGGCCGGTCCTGGCGGATCGTTGTACTTGTAAGCGATCAGGAAGAGAATGTCGAGCAGGTTGACAGAACCGTCACCAGTAGCATCACCTGCGGTTTCAGGAGTACAGCACGAGCACACGACAAGCGGAGGCCAGCTGAACAGATTGTGTTCCTGAATCCAGTTTTTGGCCTTGTCGACGCTCGACTGCAGGTCTGAAAGTCCGGTTTGAGTGGTCGCGAAGATCTTCACGAAAACCAGGGTATCTTTCTTGCCCAGGTTGAAGTTACCGAAGATCGAGACCATATTCAGATCCTGATACAGCGAATCTTCCAAGCTCGAGTTCGTGGCTTCCCAAGCTTCATAGCCGCTGAAAGTGGCCATCTTATTATACAGAAGCTGCGGGACCCAGTTGCCGCTCGGAGTGATCCAGT
>CAZMWI010000003.1:0-53761 GCA_964569945.1 uncultured Ignavibacteriaceae bacterium | reverse complement strand
TTCAGCCGAAAATATACTATACAATCGGAGCGATAATTTTTATCGATCCGAATGCTGAACTATGGCATAAGGCGAAAGTTGAGGCATGTAATATGGTAAAGCATGACGAGCACATAGAATATGATGACAGGGGAACACTGGCCCAGGTATCGCGCTGGCTGCTGCCGATCGTGATTTATCTGGGAGCGATGGGTTTTTATTTGAAGACAATGGCCCCGTCGATTTTCTGGGGAGACTCGGCGGCGTTCGCGACGACCAATTATATTCTCGGCATCCCGCCGTCACCATCGTACCCTCTGTACACCTTGATTGGAAGGCTGTTCGCCGTATTACCGGGGATGACTGCGGCGTTTGCGGCCAACCTGATGTCGGTCTTTTTTGCAGCGCTTTCAGTGACGGTCTTCTTCATGCTGGCCCGTCAGCTGATGGATGTTCCGGCTTTGACCGCGCGCGACTATCAAAAAATAATGGATGGCAAAAAACTTTTGTTCCGTCGTCCCGATCTCAAGCGGGCGGGGAAAATGCTCGACCTCGAACGTGCCACCCAGCCTCCCTCCCTTGTCGCGCTGGCCTGCTTTGCCTTGACTGCTTTGTTTGCGGTGAGTTTGCCGGTATGGTTATCGGCGGTGCGCGCCGAGGTGTACTCGTTGCACCTGTTCATGACTTTGCTGGCCGTATACTTGTGCGCGAGGGGACACGCCGAAAAATCCGAAAACCTGTTTCTGGCCGGGTTCTGGGTGTACGCTTTGAGCTTTGCCAATCATCCTTTTCTGGCACTCATCATGGCCCCGCCGTTTATATTGATATTCATAATGCACGTCCGCGAGGTCAAGTCCAAACCGGCTTTTGCTACGGCTGCGGTATTATTTCTGATTATAGCTTTTTCGGTCTATACATATTTGCCGCTTCGCAGCGCTTTGGATCCGTCGGTCAACTGGGGACGTCCCGATAACATGGCGTCGTTCTGGACGGCGGTCTCGGGATCGGTAAACATGACCGACGTGGCATCGTTGAAAGCGTCCGATTACTGGCTGCGCTTTTTAAACCTGGGGAAATTTATCGGGGCGCAAATCGGCTGGTTGACTCTGTCCTTAGTGCCGCTCGGATTCTGGGGGCTTTATAAAGTGTCCCGACGGTTCAGCTGGTTTTTTGTGCTGGCCATTTTATCGAATCTTGTACTATTGATCTGGACGGCGGAATTCTCCGCCCGTAACGCCGATATGGTGAGCTTCATGGCGCCGCTTCTGGCGATTCTTCTGCTCGTGGGTATCGCCGGTTCATTGTATCAATTGAGGCGGTACATTGTCGCCAGAAACGCCGCCGTCTATTTTTCGGTGTTTCTCGGTATCATGATATATTTTGCGGGAAGCCGCAACATTGCGCGGGCCGATCTGTCGCAGGTGCACGCTCCCGATATTCTGTGTGATGAAATTTTGAAAGATATCCCCGACAATTCGCTTCTTGTCGTGGCCGATGACGACCTGATGCTGCCGTTGTGGTACTATACTTATGCCGACTCCACGATAAATAACGTTAAAATCATTTCGGCGGGAGCGCTGGCGCTTCCGTCTTATCGCAATCGGTTGACTCAGGTTTATCCCGATTTGACATATCCCGCTGATTTTAATAACACAAGCGGTGTCACTGCAGATCAGCTTCCAAGTCTGCTGTGCGATTTGAACCTGAAGCGCGGCGACGTCTTCGTTCAGTACGGGGTAGCCGGAATTGCGGTCGATCGCTTGCAGCCGCACGGTGTCGTGTTTCAATATCTCGACCATCAGTACGACGGCAAACCCGACGGTGCTGTCAGCGGCAGGTATATTACCCTGGCCAACCGTATGCTGGAGGGCAATCCGAACGAAATCGGAACCATCGATTTTGTCAGTCGCTGGCTGTTCAATATGAGCGTCTATTTCAACCGTTCCGGAACGCCGGGCCTGGCCTGGGATTTGATGCGCACCGCTCTTGAAGTCGATACCGATAATATCGAAATGCGTCTGGCCCTGTCGCGCGCTCTGGCTAAAGGCGGGCGGTACAAAGAATCACTGAAATATATCTCTGAAGTGCTCGAAATTGATCCGTACCATCCCGAAGCCCGTCAACTCGGACACGATATCGCGGAAAAGATCAATCCGACGACCGCGGCAACCCCGGGCGAATAGCATTTCTGCTATTGCCAGACATGTATGCGTTCGTTGACCGTGGTGTCTTGATGATGTGTTGTACGATTTCACACCGAGGCTGATATATGCATTACAATCACAAGAGGCTGCTGGTTATTTCCAATCGTTATCCGGCCGGGCCGGATGATATTGCCTCTCCGTTCGTACGCGATTTTCATGTCGCCCTGAAAAATCTCGATGTCGACGTCGACGTGATAACGCCGCATTATGCTCCGTTCGGGGAGGGGCAGGATTATATCGATGATTATGTCCACCGGTTCGAATTTTCGGACGGAAGGAAATTTGTCTCGCAAATGCCACGCTGGGCGCTGTCGACCTATATCAGCATCATGCGCTATTTCGTTAATGGCCGGATTTCCGCCGAAAACTTGATGCTTCGCCGGGGTTACGACGGCATTCTGGCCCTGTGGGGGGTGCCGTCGGGTTATATCGCCCGTCAGCTATCGCGCAAAAGCGGGGTGCCGTTCGCTCTCTGGGCGCTGGGGACCGATATTAATATCTGGGCACACTATCCGATCACCGGACGCATGATAGCCAAAGTTCTTGAAGACGCCGACAAACTATACGCCGACGGTTTTGAATTAGCCGAGAAGACCACCAAGCTGGCGGAAAGGCCGTGCTTGTTCATTCCGAGCGTACATCGGCTTGATCTCGATGGCATAAATCGCTCTCCAAGAGAAAAAAGTTTTGTCTTTGTGGGGCGAATTGAAGACTCGCGGGGTGTGTTCGACCTGCTCAATGCCTTCAGAGAATTCAGCGGCGAATATCCTGATTGGAAACTTCACTGCATCGGCACGGGTCAAAGCGAACACAGCCTGCGTTTGGCAATTGCCGCCATGGGTATGGAAGAATCGGTCGAATTTCACGGATATCTGGAGCGATCCCGGATAAATGCAATTATGCTAAAGTCGGCGGCTATGGTCATACCGTCGCACGGTGATTCACTGCCGCTGACATTCGGGGAGGCCATGCAGGCCGATCTGCCGGTAGTTTGTTCGCGCGTCGGTGATATGCCGCATTATATAGATAAGTACAATGTCGGTTTTCACTATCCGGCCGGAGACGTCGCCAAACTGTGTGACCGTCTGAAAAAGATGGCCGAAAACCACGGTCACCTTCGGCCCAATTGCCGGGGATTTGTCGAAGAAATCAATATCGCTTCATCCGCCCGCGAAATTTCGGCCTGGTTGGATACAATCCGGGATCGCCGGTTAAAGAAAGAGGCAGCGGATATCATCACCGAATGGGGCGAGTGGAGCCGGATCGACCTGCCCAAAAAGTAATTGCGCTTTTTGTTCCACGGCTTTTATTGACATTATGAAAGTTACCCTGATTATTTTCTTCCTGGTATTATTGGCTGTTGGTGCCGCGGCTCAAACCGGGCCGGATAGCGTTTATGAAAATGCGGCTGTAGCGCGCCTGATGGGGCTTTTGAATCTACGCCCGACCGACTTGACTTTCCGCGACGATTATTCAAAAATTGACAGCTTCAGGCTGGAGACGGTTTCTCATCTAATGCGGGAACCGTACGGTATGATATCTTTTGCCGAAAACACCGCCGGCATTTTGTCGCCGGACGATCTTTCCGCAACCATGGATTTTGTTTTGAAAAATCTTAAGGAATCCGGCAAGGAGACGTCTGTCGCTGCCGCCAAAGAGGGAGCTTTTGAAGACACCGGCACCAATTTGTACTATCAATCGCTGGAATTCAACCGGTTATTGACGACCGTAAAGAAGGCTATTAACGGCCGTATAATACCGGCACAAAAGGCGGCTTTTAGCAAATTAAGTTCGGAACAGAAGTCGTTTCTAACGACCCGGTTCAATAATATGATTCTGGAAGACACATCCGATGCATCCAAGGCGGTCGACGTCCTCGATTCTCTTCAGAAACTGGAAGAAAGATATCTGAAAGATTTCACGGAGTTCGGTCATTTGATTGATCAAGGTCAACTGGTTCGCGCCGGGGCCGAGTCATCGGTCGATATCTACAACGAACTTATCAGATTTTTGCGCGATGTCCGCGAGCAGGGGATTTCGTACTCGGATATATTGAAAGATACGGTCGACCTTCCCCAGCGGACGGGGCTGCCGGAATTTCTGGGCCGGGAGAAAGGCTGGAAAATCGGGGGGACAGGAGACGACGTCTATCAGGGAGATTATCAGTTTATTTTCGATTTCGGCGGCAATGATCATTATGAACTCGAGTACGATGCCGCGCACCCGCATCCGTGCATAATAATCGACCTGTCCGGTAATGACGATTATCAGGCGCAATCCGATTTTAATTTCGGCTCGGGGTGCATGTCGGTCGGGATTTTGATCGATCTTGAAGGCGATGACGTTTACAACGCCAATAACTTTTCATGCGGTTCAGGCTTTTTCGGTTTCGGCCTGTTGTATGACGGAGCCGGGGGCGACAAGTACCTCGGCGATACCCACTGCCAGGGGGCGGGGGTGTTCGGAGCCGGGGTGTTGATAGATAAGTCCGGGACCGACCTGTATAACGCCGCCCTGTTTTCGCAGGGGGTCGGTTTGACCGAGGGGCTGGGATTAATAGCCGATTACGCGGGCAACGACAATTATGTTATAACCGACAAATACCCGGAAACGTACGGTCTGGCCGGGAACAACCAACACTTCCTGTCGCTGTCGCAGGGTTTCGGCTACGGCATGCGGCCGTACATGTCGGGCGGGATCGGTATCATCGCCGACTTCGGCGGCAACGACAATTATAAAGCCGATATTTTCGGTCAGGGGGGGAGTTACTGGTGGGGATTGGGCATGATTTACGACGACAACGGTAATGATAATTACATCGCGCACCAGTACGCCCAGGGAGCCGGGATACATCTGTCGCTCGGGATATTGTTCGACCGGGAAGGCGATGATTTCCGCAAGGGTAAGGGCCTGATGCAGGGGTGCGGTCATGATTACGGCTGCGGAATCATTGTCGATCGTAACGGCAACGATACATACGATGCCTTCGACCTTTCGCAGGGTGCCGGGCAGGCCAACGGATTCGGGATTCTTATCGATGATCGCGGCGAAGACGCTTATTATGTTATGCGCAAAAACAACACCCAGGGGTATGGTAACCCGCGCCGGGATTTCGGGTCGATCGGCCTGTTTCTGGATTTGGGAGGGGCCGATCATTACGACGGTAACGGCGGCGACCATATGTACTGGAACACCGGTTCCAAATGGGGAGGCGGAATGGACTGGGATTTTATCAAAGAGGATACGACCGATGCGACGCCGTAGGAGTCTCATAAGTACAATCGTAATCCTGACGCTGGTGCTTTGCACTTCCGGAAACGTTCTGGCACAGGCCGATATCAACAAAAAAGTCGATTCACTGTTTATTATTGCATCGTCGGGTGAAATCAAATATCGCGATATGGTTGCTCCTGCGATAGATTCTTTGGCTGCTATGGGTGAGCCGGCGGTGCCGAGACTGATTGAGCTGTACAATACACAGGTTGCAAGGGAGCGTCATACGCTGAATACCATTTTTGAAAAGATCGGGCACGATGCCGTCCCGTTTTTGATTGAAGCTCTCGATACAAGCGACAAGGAGCTGCTCAGCCGCCTGTGTTACACGATCGGCAATATAAAGGATTCTATGGCGGTGGATGCCATGATAAATGAAGTCGGCAATGACGATTGGGAGATTCGGTCCAATGCCGTGACGGCTCTGGGCAAAATCGGTGATATGAAGGGCGCCAACGACATTATCGCAGCTCTGGGCGACTCCGTGGCATCGGTGCGGAAATCGGCCGCGGTAGCGGCAGGGAGGATGGAACTCGAGGACGCCGCTCCGCAGTTAGTGCATATGCTGGGTGACGATCATTACGGGCCGCGCATGGCCGCCGCCGATGCGCTACTTAAAATGCCCGATACGGCCGTTTTCGTCATTTCGGACTCTATAAATTCACCTAATGATCTGGTGGGCAACCTGGGAATTACGATTCTGGGGAAAATCGGTGGTGATGCCGCCGCGTACCGCGTCGGATTTGAGCTTCAGTCGCCGTCGCCGATCCGCCGCGCCCTTGCTGCGGAAGCTTTGTATGATGCCAATTCATCGCTCGCATGCGGTTTTCTCGAAAACCTTCAAACCACCGAGACCGATTCCACCGTAATATTTTTCATGAACCGCGCTCTCGAAAAATATGCTCCGTGATAAATTAAATCGCCTGTCTCAGCACCTAGGTCCTCAGCCGGACAGAGATGATGCGACGACCGGTGCCGACAGGTATAAAATACTGTCTGATTTTCTCGGCGGCAGAGTGTTTCGCCGCGACGAGGGCAATTTTGTCAAAATAGAGACCGATTTCGAAGAATCGTACGTGCATGGCTCATACGCCATGTACGAAATGGATCGAAACATAGATTACTTGTTTCGCCATTTTTCAGAAGCGGAACCGGGCGATAGTATTTCCAAAAAAAATCTGCTCTTCATAGACACCGAGACGACCGGTCTGGGCGGTTCCGGGACGGTAGCCTTTTTGGTCGGGCTCGGCTCGTTGACCGAGACTGGTTTTCAGGTGCGGCAGTATTTTCTGCCGGATTTTCCCGATGAAGCGGCGATGCTCGAAGAAATCCGCTCCGAATTCAACGAAAATACGGTCATTGTCAGTTATAACGGCAAGACATTCGACATGCCGATTCTTCGCGACCGTATGATAATCCAGAGAGTCGAACGTCATCTCGACGTCGCCGCGCACGTCGACCTGCTGCATACCGCCCGAAAGCTGTTTCGCCTGCGTCTGGGAAGCTGCACCCTGGGGAATGTCGAGCGGGAGGTGCTGTCGTTTTATCGTACCGATGATATCCCCGGCGAACTGGTTCCAGGCATATATTTCAACTGGCTGGTGACCTCGGATACGGAGCTTCTGGACAAGGTGGTCGAACACAATTTGTACGATATAGTCTCGCTGTACTTCTTGATGCATCGAATCTCGGAGATACATATCGATCCGGTCGGGCGGATCAACGATAGTGACGATCTCCTGTCGCTGGTAAAAGTTTTCGAGAAGCGGAAGGAAAACGACGAGATAGTATCTCTTCTGAGCGGATTCGAAGCCTCTCTGGAAACCGAGGGGCGCGGCGATATTTTCATGCGTCAGGCGCTGGCGGCCAAGCGTTTGTCAGATTTTGACACATCGGTTTCGATCTGGAAGAAAGTCGCCCGTTCCGGCGGCCCGGAAGGATTCTGGGCCCATATTGAGCTTGCCAAATATTATGAACACCGGGCAAAAGACCCCGGGACGGCCCTCGATACGGCCCTCGCGGCCCGGTCTCTATGTCCCCCGCAGTCCTCGGTTCGATCTGATCTCGATAAACGCATAAAAAGGTTACAAAGTCGCCTCGACCGGCAAGATAAGTCTAAATAATATCCCCGTTTACGTCGATATAGTTATTATAAACACAGGCAGATTTATGAACCAGGATATACACCAGAAAGTACTGAACGACCACCCGGAAATTGCTTCCCTTCCGCACGTTCTGGTTGAGGTTTTAAAAGTATCGGCAGACCCGGATTCCTCCGCGGGTGAAATTTCCAAAGTCATTTTAAAAGACCCGGCTCTTACGGCCAAGATTCTGCGCGTTGTAAACTCGCCGTACTATGGAAGGGTGCGAGAAGTTACAACCGTCAATCAGGCCGTAGTCACTCTGGGTGTACGGTCGGTGACGGCTATTGCACTGTCGTCGTCAGTATACAAAATGGCGGAGAATGTCGAGGGTATGGTCAGCCGCAAACGGTTCTGGCGGCACAGTCTTGAAGTCGCTATCGCCGCCCGGATGATCGCCGAAGAGATCGGTTTTGAACCTGCTGAAGAAGCGTTCGTGGCCGGGCTGCTTCATGAAATAGGCCTCCTGGTTCTGGAAGCGTCGTACCCCGAAGAATACCGCCGGATGTGGAAACAGGCCGAAGCGGGTGAACTCCTGACTATCCTGGAACAAAAGATCCTCGGCACCGATCACGCCCGGGCCGGTCAGTTTTTACTCGATCAGTGGGGTGTCCCGAGAAATATCGGTGAAGCGGTCGGTAAGCATCACGCTCTGTTTGATCATGGGGCCCGGCAATCCGATCAGATCCTGCCTCAAATAGTGCTTCTGGCCAATAACCTGTCCAAGTTCCGTGCCTATACGATGCCTCCGCCGGAACCGAAAATGCTCGAGCGCAAAGACGCGGTGGCATCGAATCTGAAACTCTCCCATGCCGCGCTGGCCAATATCGAAGGCGAGTTGATATCGATTGTAGTCCGGGAGTCGGATTATCTCGAAATGGAGATCGGCACCCAGGCCGAAATCATGGCCGAAGCCAACCAGATGCTTTACAAGCAGTTTCTCATGGTGGAGAATCTCCTGCGCGAAAACCGCCGGATGCAGCAGTCGATTGCGCACGATCAGGCCAAAAGGGCAGCGCTGGAATCTTTGAAAGCGGTAACTACGACGTTCAGCAATCATGTCAACAATGCCACGGCGGCCATACTCGGCCGGGCACAGCTGATCGAGATGAGCATAAAAAACGGTCAGCTTGAGGGCAAAGTCGATGGTTGTCAAAACTCGCTGAACATTATTATGCAGTCGGTCGAGTCTATTTCTTCTTTGCTTAACGAATTGAAACAGCTGACGGTTTTCGATGGCTCGTTCGAACAGGATGGCAAGACTATACTCGACATTGAACGCGAAATTCGCTCCCGCATCAACAATCTCAATAAAAAAGTCCTGACCCCGGCTTGATTTCGGGCCCGTCCGGTCCACAATTCCTTCGTTGACAGTTTTCGATTTTGCGGTATATTGAATTGATAATATTCAAGACAGCCCGTTTCCCTTACCGCCATGAAGGTCTGTTTCAGAATATATGAAACTGATTTCTCTGTCTTGATTTACCTCACATCAGATTAATATTGCCCGGCCGTATTCGGTCAATAACAGCGGGTCGGTTGCGATCTAAATAAAACGGGGGCAACCAATTGGGCACAGCGGATTAATTTCGGGAGAATTGGATAGGTCGTGTGACTATTGTCCCGCGCGGCATAGGGTTTGCAGTTTGAGGCTGTGATATAAATATGTGAGGCAGGAATATATGCGATTTAGAAAATTTCCCGATTTCCGAATAGTTTTCCCTATTGTTCTTTTTGTTCTGCTTTTCCAGACTTTAGCGGCGGCCGACCTGGCCGACCGCATCAGCCGCCATGACAGTCGAATATTCACTCCCACAGCCATTGCAAATTCATCTTTGGACATCCGCACCGCCGGGACTATCGCTTCCGGAGTGGATGATATACAAATCTCCGAGACAGTGTCCCCGGCGTCATTTACGCAGGAAAATTCATCCATAGCCGAGCTCTCCGGTGACAGGGTAATCGTCGTCTGGGAAGATAACCGTACCGGGACACAAAGCATATATGGACAGATATTCGGGGCCGACGGTAATCCGTCGGGGAGCAACGTCCAGCTGGCGTACAGTGCGAGCGGTTATAATTTCATTGAGCCGAAGGCGGTCACCGACGGTGCGGGCGGATTTTATCTCGCCTGGCGTGTCAAAGAGGCCGGCGATATTTATGCCGCCCGGTTCGGAAGCGACCTGTCCATACTGACCCCGTCCTTTAATATCACCAGTAATTCCGGGTCGAGTTTTGCCGGACCATTCAATATCGACGCTGGTCCCAGCAATAAGCTGATCGTGGTTTGGGAACGCTACGATGGCGGCAATTTCATAGCTCTTCGCGTTTTCAATTCTTCCGGATCGGCCATCAGCGGTGTTATTACCGTCAATGATGACGGCGGAACCGCCAGTCACTGGGTGCCGGACGTGGCGGTTTCCGGGACCGGTACGATGATGGTCGTGTGGGAGGATTATCGTAACGACCGGCCCGATATAATGGGGCAGGTTGTTAATAGCAGTGGGATTCTGGACGGAAGCAATTTCGGTCTGGTCGATGCGTCCTTTGATGAATACAATCAGTTTTTGCCGTCAGTGGCCTTTTCTTTCAGAGACGGCTTCGCGACGGCCTGGCTCGACAATCGCGCCGCGAAACAGGACGTGTACTTGCAAAGATTCGTGGTAGGATTGAATCTGGTAGGAGGCAATGTCAAAATTTCTGAAACCGGTAATACGTACGATAACTGGGATGCCGACCTTGCGGTCAATTCGGCTTATAACCTTACGGCCGCGTGGTCGACCGATGAATCCTCCGACCGCATCATGGCCCGCGATTTCACGACCAACTTCGCGATTTCGGGTGCTCCGTTCGCTTTAAATATTCTTCAGTCGGGATCGCGGTGGAGCCCGGCTTTGGCTTTCGGGCAGTTCGACCGGATTTTCTGTTCCTGGACCGATTTGCGGGGCGGCCTGTCAGATATTTACCTTGGATATTCCACATCATCGGGAACACTCTTGTATCCCGTCGATAAACTGGTCAATACCGACAGCCAGGGAGCTAATTCGACAGAGCCGGATATCGCCTTGGCAGGGTCGAACATAAGCTCGGTGGCTTTCACCGATCAGCGGTTCGACATAGGCGATGTTTTCGTGCAGCTGGTCGATTTCGGAGGGAATTTGGTCGGTGCGAGCCTGAAAGCCAACACCGATGAGGCCGGTTTCCTTCAGGATGAACCGATGATAGCGGCAACTTCAAGCAAAATCATGGTCGTCTGGAACGATTCACGGCCGGTAAAGGGGATAACCGGAAACAGGATTTTCGGTCGGTTTCTCGGTACCGACGGTACCTGGATTGAAGATGATTTCCTGATTTCGGACAGTTTGGATGTTTCTACGAAGCGCTCACCCGACGTGGCGATGGCATCCGACGGAAGCGCGATGGTTGTTTGGGAAGATTATCGCAATGGTACGCCTCACATATATGGCCGTTTGTTTGATGGCGCCGGAGATACCGTGGGAGGGGAGTTTGCGGTCTCAACTATTGGTGCGGATATTGATAATGAGGAACCCTCGGTTGCTGTCGACGGTTCCGATTTTTTCACTGTCGCCTGGGTCGAGCGCGGCAATCCCGGCGGGACGGTCGCCGATTTTGCACGGTTCAATGCCTCGGGCGGCTCGCTCGGACGATTTGAATATACGGCGGATATTAATGTAATGGATGCGGCTGTCAATTCGGACGGTGAAATATATGTTCTCTGGACAGAAAATTCTTCGACAACCGACTTGTATTTAACAGTTCTCGATAATGCCGGGACGGTTATGAATCCTGATTTCCCGGTGACCGGTATGACAGGTATTGCTCCACGGAATTTATCGGTTTCGGTCGATAATCAAAGCGTCGCACTGCTGACCTGGACAGATGCCAGAGTCAGCCAGCGACGGGCGTACTATCAGCTTATTGCGGCCAATTATAACCAAATCGGCGGCAATCAGGTGGTGACGGATTTCTTAGGTGGGGCGGTTGTGTCATCGCGCATGGTCGGGCACGATGCCACGGCCCGGCTGGTCTGGTGCGACAACCGCAGCGAAGGTTTCAGTATCTATATGCGGCAAATAGTCTATTCCACGACCGAAGTCGGTGATGATGACATATCGGTGCTGCCGGATCATTTCCAATTAATGCAGAATTATCCCAACCCGTTTAATCCCGCGACGACCATACGGTTTTCTCTTCCTTCCAGAGCTTCTGTCAAGTTGGACATAATCGATGTTCTCGGCCGCAAGGTTGCAAAGCTGGCGGACAAGGTCTATGAAGCCGGGGATCATGCCATTGACTGGGACGGCCGGGATTCTTCTGGCAGAATCGTCCCGAGTGGTGTATATTTATATCGTATGACGGCCGACGGTCTCACCATAAGCCGCAAAATGATGCTTCTTAAATAATTTGCTCTTTTCATGGGAAGGAGGGAGCCCGTGCGAATAAAAGTCTCCGGTGCAGTCATAGGATTGTGCCTTATTATGGCGATTTCATCGGCAGCACAAATACCATTGAGTACAAGTCCGACATGGGAATCAGTTGAGGCTGATCTGTACCATACCGGCATGGTTTGGCGGGATTGCAATAATGACGGCTATATAGATATTTTCGTTTCATCGGGAAACGACATGGCTCTGGCACCTAACCTGGTTTATATGTCCGATTTCGGCGATATTCCGACGACCGCGGCGTGGTCCTCTCTGAACAACGAATATTCCGGTCACTGTTCGGTCGGCGATATAAATGACGACGGCTTTCCCGATTTCGCGGTGGCCAACTACATCAGTTCGGCCGGGTTCGATTATCCCACCGTTTCAACCATGTACTATAACAATGCCGGGAAGCTGAACCGCAATCCCGACTGGCGCAATACAGACAGCATGTACACATTTTCTTGCGCACTGGGGGATGCCGACGGTGACGGAGACCTCGACCTGGCTTTCGCCACGGGTGAGCCGTACAGCGGTATTTACGAAAATGATCGGGTATATTACAACAACGGCGGTGTCCTTCAAACAACCGCCGGGTGGCAGAGCACATATGCAACCGCGGCGATGGATGTAGCCTGGGCCGACCTCGACAAGAACGGCTATCTTGATCTGGTTCTGGCCTTGTATGATGGACTCGGTGTGTACTATAATTATGGTGGCACGTTGGAACCTACGTTTTCATATCGCACGAACGACGACAACGAAGCGAATACGGTTACGGTCGGGGACGTCAACGGTGACGGCTGGCTCGATCTCGTGGCCGCCTTTAACAACCAAATATCGACCAACGGGTATTTCAGGGTGTACTTTAATGACGGTGCGGGGAATATAAATCCCAATTACGGCTGGCAGTCGGCGACCGAGGGCTATGGTTCGGCGGTGGCGTTGTACGACGTGGACCGCGACGGCGACCTCGATCTGGCCGCGGGGCGCTGGTGGGACCAACCGCGCATTTACGAAAATATCGGCGGGACGTTCTCGTCGACTCCGGTCTGGAGGGCCAACCCCGGAACCGTAGTGGAGGAACTGGTCTGGGCCGATGCCGATGGCGATGGTGTTGAATATCTGACTGATACGCTATTTAATCCGGGAAAGCACACGTACTATACCAGCCGGTCGCCCCTGCAGGCGATAGACTCTGTCCTCGTGGATGGTGCCGTGCTTGACATTTCACAGTATTGCACCGATCCGATTTATGGATGGGTGTCGGTGGCAACGGTGCCAAACGACAGTATCGTTATATATTATCAGTATTCATATAAAAACGATCTGGCCCTGTCCAACTGGGATACCTCGAATATGATTTACGGCAATACATCCAGGCCTTTGGTTGACTTTTATGCCGATACGACTTTTGGCTTTATTCCGCTCACGGTGCAGTTTACCGACAGCTCGGTGGGTGCATCCTCGTGGAATTGGCAGTTCGGTGACGGGACAAGCGCAAGCGTGGCCGATCCCATGAAGACGTACACCACGGCGGGGGGCTACGATGTCTTTCTGGAAACCACCCTGCCCGACGGTTACCATAACCATAAGCAAAAGAAGATGATCGTGGCGCTGGCCGATACCATCATGATTCCGCAGGTCGAAGCCGTAAATGACACGGTCTCGTTTTCGATATACTTAAGAAACAGCCAGCCGGTGGAAAGGCTGGTCTTGCCATTGGTTTTCGCGGGCGATGCCCATCTCGAATATGTCAGTCACGATTCGATAGGCTGCCGTACGGAATATTTTGACAAAGTCGATCTGACGACGCTCAGCCCCTATAACAGCAAAATGATCTTCACCCTGCAGGCCAGCATCTTCGATCAGAACCCGCCTTTGGCGCCGGGGTACGGCCCGATCGTAAATGTTAAATTCCGTCGGACCGGCGGTATGGGGATAAATGTAATCGACACCACCACTCTCAACAACAAGACGCTGACCGTCGACGCCGGTTATGTTCAATATCAACCCCGGGTAATCCCCGGGATGGCTATCACAGGAGGGCTGCTGCGCGGCGATGTCGACCACAACGGCATCCTGAACCTCCTCGACATTCTGGCTATCATCGAATTTCTATACAACGACGGTACACCGGTGGGCAGTTATGAAGGCGACGTCAATGCCGACGGTCTGATCAACCTGATTGATATTTTAATGCTGATAGATATTGTCTACGGTTGAAAAGGGTAGAACAGGGCCGAAAAATCCTGGAAGAAATGGGCGATAATGCACGGCCATAAACTGCCCGTACGAATGAACAGCACCGCGAAAAAAGCCCCGTAAACCGACATCATAATGAATCCGCCCAGCCCCTGATAGCTGTGGCCTGAACCGAAAATGATCGACGCCACAAAGACCGGCAGAATCCAGTTGCGGTTTTTGCCGAGAATCCTCATGCGGGTAATCAGATATCCACGAAAAGCGACTTCCTCGCAGATGCCGGCGGTCAGAGAAAGCACCACCCAGAACAGTCTTTCGATCCCTGTTCGCGGCAGCAGAAATTGTATTTCTCCCGGTATGGGTAGTCCGACACTGGTTAAAAAGAGCGACAGGAGAGTCAAAAGCAGGTTGCTGACCAGAAGAAAAGCGATAGCGTACAGAAAGTCCATTAGCCTGATTCGTTTGAATCCGATACCTCTCAAGCCAGTCTCTTCGCGATAAGCGGTAAAATATATTAGAAGAAAAAGGAACCACTGGGTGATTATGGTGGGGAGATAGACCAGAAGAATCGGCGACAGGGAAATGGTTTTGAGTACTTCTTTGGGGTCGCCGACCATCACAATCGACGCCACCGGCCAGATAATCATTAGAAAGGCCAGCGTGATATAGGTCAGGCGGCTGGTGCGGAAATGAGCCGGAAGCGGTTCGGGCGGCGGAGACGCGACGGGCTCATTGTCGTAGGGGCTATAATTGTCCCGGTTGAAGTCTTCCAAAGTCAGATTTGTCCGTCGTCGATCCTTTTTTGTTTGCGGAACAAAGAACCTATCAACAGGGCTACCCCGACCACGATTAAAATAACCGGCCAGCTTTCTCCCCAATCGGGAAGGACGCCGGTATTGATCAAAAAAAACAAGGTTCCCAGTCCGATTAATATCAGACCCCCGATAATTGCCCCGCTGCGATCGTCAGACGATTTTTGCTGCGACATATTAATCCCTCATTTTTGGCCGTTAGGCTTTTCCCCGGTGATATTTTTTATTAACTTAATTGATACGAGAGGCAAAAGCACATAGTTTTTGTCCAATTTTGATATGACTATTGCACTGCAGAAAAATATAATCTATGGCCCGGTGAATTCGCGGCGGCTGGGAAAATCGCTGGGGGTGAATCTCCTGCCGCCGGATATAAAGCTGTGCCCTTTTAATTGTGTTTACTGCCAGTATGGATATACATCACCGGCCGGATTTGCGTTCAATTTTGACCGTGATAAACTTCGGGGCATTGATGAAGTTAAAGCGGCCCTGATTAAAGGGATTGAGGCAAATCCTCAAATATCATATATCACATTCTCCGGCAATGGTGAACCGACAGTCCATCCTGACTTTCCGGAAATAGTCGATGCGATCATAGAAATCCGGGATAAAATGATCCCGACAGCTCGGACGGCGATCTTATCCAATTCGGCGATGGTATCGGATGCCAAGATTGTAACGGCGCTGGACAAATTGGACCGTCGTTTTATGAAGCTCGATTGCGGCGATGAACGAACTTTCCGCCGTTATAATCGGTGTCACAGGAATGTCACATTCGACGACATAATTTCCGGATTGAAAAATATGCGAGATATTGTGATACAGTCGCTTTTCGCGGGTGGAAGTCACGGGAATGCAACCGATGAAAATGTCGATAGCTGGATAGACAAGATCGGGATCATCAAGCCGGTCGAATGTCACATATATTCACTGGATCGCGGCCCCGCCGACGGTAGCTTGGTCAGGCTGGACCGCAACGCCCTCAATAGAATCAAAGCCGCCGCCGAAAGCCGGGATCAAATCCCTATCCATGTTTTTTAATATCACTTGATGTGATACCAGTCTTGCCAATTTACTTCAAATCTGCGTGATCGGCGTATGTTTTGAAATTTGCTCGTAATCGCGTTGCTTTCATGCAAAAAAGGAAAATTGCATGGGCACGCCGAGGATTATATATCAAAACTGGATTGTCGAAAATGGGGCCGATCCAAGAAAAGTCCGTCATGAAATCCCTGGGGATGACCGGATTATTCCCAATGACGAGATTATCAAGGCGGTCAGGCAGGCATTAAAAAGGCTGCCGCCGCTTCAAAAGGAATTGGTTGAGCGGTTTTATTTCGAGGGCCATACGATTGAGGATATTTCTTGTTCTTTGGATATAAGTATCCGCGATGTACGAGCGTTTCTTCGCGACGCCGTCAGATCTCTGAAAAGATCATTGAATGGCTTTGTCGAGAAAAAGTTCGGGATTGTGGCGGCTAAAGTGGCCAGCTGTCCCTTGTGCGCCTCGCCATTCCGGGAAGAAATTGACAGGTTGATTGCGGCGCATAAGCCCCGCGAGACCTGGAGCAAAATAATCAAGACTCTCAGAATCCAATACGGGATTCATATAATCGCACCTCAGATTCTGATAAGCCATAAGAAATACCATATACGAAAGGAGAATTGAAATGCCGTCGCAGAAAGGAAATTCAGTCCGGGGAGAACATTGTATCAATGTCTTTGTTTCCTTTGAATTAAAGGAACAGCTTAAAAATCTTGCTCAGCGCTATGACCGAACTCTGGCCGATATGGTGCGATCCGTGCTGATAATCGGCATTCCGGTTATGGAGGGAATATCCGAAGCCGAAGAAAAAATGGTTCGCGAATATGTCCGGCTATTCCGCAAGTTTCGGAAGATGAAAGAAATAAAGGACTTATAGCAGTTAAGGATTTTAGCTTGAAATAAACGCCGAATTTAGGTATAATCAGCGCCACAGGAAAAAATCATGTACGAAAAACAACGCACTATCAAAGCTCCGATATCCATGGAAGGAATCGGGTTACATACGGGCAACGCTTCCCGCATGACTTTCAAGCCCGCCCCGGAAAACAGCGGTGTCCGTTTCGTGCGGAGCGATCTGCCGGGAGCCCCCTCAGTTCTGGCTAATATCGATTTTGTGGTCGATATCGCGCGGGGCACCAATCTGGCTGACGGCGACGCGAAAGTCTTCACGGTGGAACACGTTTTGGCGGCGGTGGCGGGTCTTCAGATGGACAACCTGATTGTCGAGCTGGATTCCAACGAACCGCCGGTGGGCGACGGCTCGGCGCTGCCATATGTCGAAAAAATCCTCGAAGCCGGTATAGAAACCCAGAACGCCGACCGGCAATATCTCGAAATCGACACTACTTTGTCGTATTCCGAACCGGAACGCGCCGTCGATATAGTCGTGACGCCGTCAGATACATTTCGCATTACATTTTTAATCGACTATAAAAACCCTGCCCTGGGAACGCAGTATACAACACTGATCGACCTCGACAGCGAGTTTGTCGATGAATACGCGCCGTCACGGACTTTCTGCTTTTTGTCCGAAGTCGAGATGCTGAAAAACCAGGGGTTGATCAAAGGCGGCGGGCTGGACAACGCCGTTGTCATCTATGACAGCGACTTGGGGCAGGTCGAAGTAGACCGTATTCAGAAAGTGTTGGATCTCAAGGAAAAAGCCTTTGTGGGTAAAACCGGGATTATTAACGATATTCAGCTGCGGTTCTATAATGAGCCGGTTCGCCACAAGGCGCTCGATCTTATCGGCGACCTGTTTTTAATCGGCGTGCCGATTAAAGGTCATATTCTGGCGGCCCGCTCCGGACACAAGGCCAACGTGGCGCTGGTGCGCAAGATTAAAGCGCTTTACGAAAAGAAAAAGATTATCAAGCGCTTCCAGAAGTCCAGCACTGCACCGGTACTCGACATCAACGGCATTATGAAAATTATGCCGCACCGCTACCCATTTCTGCTGATCGACAAGGTTCTCGACCTGGACCCGGAAAAGCGGGTGATCGCGATGAAGAATGTAACCTTCAACGAACCGTTCTTTCAGGGGCATTTTCCGGGACATCCGATTATGCCGGGAGTGCTTATCGTGGAAGCGATGGCCCAGGCGGGTGGAATACTACTATTGAACGCCGTCGAAAACCCTGAAACCAAGCTTGTCTATTTTCTCGCGATAGATAATGTTAAATTCCGCAGGCCGGTTATGCCCGGCGATACTCTGCGTTTCGAACTGGAAATGCTCACATTTCGTCGGGGTGTATGTAAAATGCAGGGAAAAACTTTTATAGGCGACACGCTAGTTACCGAGGCGGACCTTATGGCCAAGGTTGTCGATCGATGAGTCAGATTCATCCGACTGCAATTATAGACAGCTCGGCACAGCTGGGCGCTAACGTATCGATCGGACCGCATACGATTATCGAGGCCGATACTAAAATCGGAAACGACGTCGTCATCGGAGCCAACTGTCTTGTGGCGCAGTACACCGAACTTGCCGACGAAGTCAAGCTTTTCCACGGGGCGGTGGTAGGGACGGTTCCTCAGGATTTGAAATTCGAGGGTGAAAAGACCCGGCTGGTTATCGGTGAAAAGACGGTTATCCGCGAATATGCCATGCTCAATCGTGGCACCCATGACAAGCTCCAGACCGTCATCGGTTCTAACTGCCTATTGATGGCCTATTCGCATATCGCTCATGATTGCATCGTGGGGGACAATGTCATCCTGGCCAACTCGGTCAACGTGGCGGGGCACGTCGAGATCGGCGACTACGCCATAATCGGCGGTGTTGTGCCGGTACATCAGTTCGTGAAGATCGGCGCTCATACGATGATCGGCGGCGGGTTCCGCGTGCAGCAGGACGTCTGTCCTTACGCGCTGGTGGCGGGATATCCTCTCCGGGTAGCTGGACTCAATTCGATCGGGCTGAGTCGCCGCGGCTTCTCCAAAGAGACCGTCAAGACCCTTGAAAAAACTTTCAAAATTTTATTCTTCTCCAAGCTCAACACCTCGCAGGCTGTCGAAAGAATCAAAAGCGAAGTTGAGATTATCCCCGAAGTTCAGGAGGTTCTTGACTTTTTCAAGAAATCAGAGCGGGGAGTCATCAAATAGAATTGAATCGAAACTGCCCATGGATAAAATAAAAACAGCGGTCGTCGGTGTCGGTCATCTCGGGCGGCATCATGCCCGCTGGTACAACAGCCTGCCCGATTCGGAGCTGGTCGGCGTCTATGATATTAATCCGGAAAAAAGTCAGAGCGTCGCGGATGAATTGCACGTGCCAGTGTTGTCCTCGCTGGACGACGTGATCTCCAGGGCTGAAGCGGTATCGGTGGCGGTGCCGACCGTCAATCATTACGAAGTGACTGAAAAGCTGCTTCAAAGCAAGGTCCACTGTCTGGTCGAAAAGCCGATTGCATCGTCATCGGAGCAGGCGACTGCCATGATCGCACTGGCCAAAGAGAACAAAGTAATTATGACCGTCGGGCAGATCGAAAGGTTCAATCCGGCGGTGCGGGCGATAATGCCGCACGATATTAGGCCGCGTTTTATAGAAGCGCACCGCCTGGCCGCTTTCAATCCGCGCGGCACCGACGTGGCGGTCATCCTCGACCTCATGATTCACGACATAGATTTAACGCTGCATCTGATCAAATCGAAAATTGCGAGGATCGATGCCGCCGCCGTGGCGGTGATATCTGATACGGCCGATATAGCCAATGCCCGGCTCACGTTCGAAAACGGCGCAGTCGCGAATCTCACCGCCAGCCGGATATCACTTCACACTATGCGCAAGCTGCGGATATTTCAAAAGTCAGGCTACTATTCGCTGGACCTGGCCGAAAGGCGGGCCGATATTTATCGTCTGGCCGATGACGTTCCGCCCGATGCGGTCGGTATGAAAATTCCCCTCGGTGACAGCGGGCGTGAAATCTTTTATGCCAAAGCGGGGGCGTCGGACGGCGACATGCTCCGTGAGGAGCTAAAAGCCTTTCTCGACTCGGTGCGCAATAAAGTCCAGCCGCCGGTTGCGGCCGAAGAAGCCGCCGAAGCGCTCCGGGTGGCGCTCGAAGTCGAACGTATCGGTTTGAAGGATATCAAAGATTGATATGTCCGCCGAAAACATACCCATATTCGTCTGCGCCGGTGATCCCTCCGGCGACATCGCCGGGTATCATCTATTAAATGCACTAAAAAATCAAAATTCCAAATTTTCGTTTTTCGGCCTCGGCGGCGAACGTATGAAATCTGCCGGACAGGATCAGATTGTCGACGGTGACAAGTTGGCCGTGATGGGTTTCTGGGAGGTCGCTCGAAAGTTCTGGTTTTTCAAGAAGCTGATGTCTGATTGTGTCGATCGGATTAAAGCAGGTCGACCGGCAGCGGCGATACTTATAGATTATCCCGGCTTCAACTTGAGGCTGGCCGCCCGACTGCATAACCTTGACATCCCGGTCATTTATTATATTTCTCCCCAAATCTGGGCCTGGGCGCCCAATCGCATCGAGAAGATCAAACGCTTCGTTAATCTGATGCTGGTGATACTGCCTTTTGAATCATCGCTCTACGATAAGGCCGGGGTGCCGAACCGGTTTGTCGGGCATTATTTGATGGATGATATAGACAAAAAATACATCAAAGCCCGGTACAACGATAAATCCGACCTGGTCACGCTGATGCCGGGATCACGGCCGCAGGAAGTGGAGCGGATGCTTCCGGCCATGCTGGAAAGTGCCGCGATTATCGGAAAAGAAATTCAGTGTCACTTTGCCATCGCGGGGGTACGCGGCGGGATCGATTATAATAAGTACATTACAGGTTCACCGATTTCCGTTGCTTTGTCGATGGACAACAATCGCCAGCTTATAAGTGAAAGCCGTATGGTGATTGCATCGTCGGGCACGGCGACGCTGGAAACGGGGATTATCGGGCGCCCGATGATTGTTATTTACAAGACCGGGCGTATTACCTATATGATTGCCCGTCGACTAGTGCAAATAGACAAAATCGCCCTGATTAATATCGCAGCGGGTAAGAAAATAGTGCCGGAATTGATACAAAACGAAGCGACACCGCAGAGGATAGCATCCGAAGTCAACCGCGTACTGGCCGATTCGGGGCAGCTGAAAGCAATTGTCGAGCAGCTCAATGACGTCACCGACAGCTTAGGCGGGCGAGGAACCTCGGAGCGCGCGGCGAGGGCGATACGGGAGTTCATCAATTGCTGACGCTGTATAAAATCGCCACGTTTGTTATATATTATGTGACACTGCCGTACACTTTTTTATCGTCGCTTTCGGGCTCGATGAAATGGAAGAATCGTCTGGGCCTGGGTTTTTCCAAAATGCTGCATGATAGTCCGCTCATCTGGATGCACGCGGCGTCGATGGGCGAGGTGTCGGTGCTCGGCATCCTGGCCGATCATATCCGGCGACATGACGAAAGGGTACAATTTTATGTTACGGTCATGACCGAAACCGGGTACAGGCACGCCCGGGAACTTTTGCATGACAATTTCCCTGTGTCTTTTTTCCCTCTTGACTGCAAAACACCGATTAAAAGATTTTTAACGACAATAAAGCCCGACCTGGCCGTATTCATTGAGACCGAAATCTGGCCCAACTGGATTTTACGGCTGCACCGCAGAAATGTCCCGATAGTCCTGGCTAACGGGCGGCTGTCGGAAAAGTCGGCGCGGTCGTACGCCCGTTTTGGATCGTCGATGCAAAAGCTGATGTCGTGCTATAGTCGCATTTTGGTGCAGTCCGAAGAAAACAAAGCGCGGTTTATTTCAATCGGGGCGGAGGAATCCAAAATAGTTGTGGCCGGGAGTTTAAAATTCGATGCCCCTGTTCGTGAATTGACAGATATTACAAAGCGGAAATTGAGAGAGAGTCTGCCGTTCGATCAGGATGCTAAAATCTGGATTTGCGGTTCGAGCCGGAATGGGGAGCACGAGCTATTGCTCGATATTTTTATGAATCTTAAAAAGAAGCACCCGGCGCTGCGCATGATTCTGGTGCCGCGACATCTGGATAAGATAGACGACATCGCGCACAAGATTGGCGCAAAAAGTCCGAAGTCTGTACGCTATACCAAGATGGACGGTACAAGACAGGATGTTGATATATTGCTGGTCGACCAGATCGGCTGCCTAAACGAATTGTATCCGGTCTCCGATATCGCCTTTGTTGGCGGGACGCTGGTCAATATCGGTGGGCACAATCTACTCGAACCGGTGTGGGCCGGGGTGCCTGTTTTGTTCGGACCGTACACGGCCAATGTCAAAGACAGCGCGGAATATATTGAAAAAAGTAATCTTGGGTGTAAGGTCGGTGATAGTCGGCATCTGGAATCGTCGCTCGATGCGTTTTTATCCGGCCGTCTGGGATTTGCCCGCAAGACCGACACCTCTGAAGGCGCTTCCGGTGCCTCGGGGACGGCTCAAATAATATTATCTTTGCTGAAGAAATGAAACTTTTCTGGCAAAAAGTAATCGCCAATAAATCCAAACCGCAATTCTGGCCTTTTGTACTATTCTTGTGGCTTGCCTCGCTTGTGTATCGTGTCCTTAATATTTTCAATCGCCTTTTAAATAAGAATCGAGTCAGGCTGGAAATCCCTGTAGTTTCGGTCGGCAATCTGACGATCGGAGGAACGGGCAAGACGCCGATAGTGATTGCACTGGCTCAAACTCTGATAGACAAAGGTTACAAGATCGGGATTGTCGCCGGTGGATATGGACGAGAGTCGAATGAAATCATAACCGGTACCGGGGCCGACCTGTGTCAGAATAGTGCTGCCGATATCGGCGATGAGCCGCTTATGATGGCGGAATGTCTGCCCGAGGTTTATTTTGCGGTTGGTTCCCCTAAATGGAAAACCGCGAAGCAACTCTCAAAGACGGCGAAGCTTGACGCTATGATAATTGATGATGGTTTTCAGCACTATCATCTTGCCCGGAACCTTGATATTGTCGTTGTGGATGCTCAAATTGACCTGAGAGTCGAATCGATATTCCCGCTGGGACGGCTTAGAGAAAATCACAAAAATCTCAAGAGGGCTGATGCTATCATCCTGAATCGGGTGAATCAGGAAGATATAAACAAAGATTTTATAAAATGGCTGGAAAATGTATATTCTGGAAAATTGGTATTAAAGGCCGGATATAAGGCGTCGTCGTTGTTCTCAACCGAAGACCAAAAGTCATCTGGATTTATTGAGGGCAAGAGGATTGTCGCATTTTCAGGAATTGCTAACAACAAGTCGTTTCAGGATATAATCTTACAATTCAAACCAGAGGGTTTGGAATCTGAGGCTTTTGCAGACCATTGTCGCTATGGGAAAGACGAAATCGGCGCTATTATAAACAAAATTGGAAATTTAGACCCCGATTTGGTCTTGACGACTCATAAGGATTATGTTAAAGTCAGAAACTATAATTTCGGTCGTGCGGTTTACTATATTAAAATCGTTCCGGAATATATATCCGGATACGACACTTTGATTGAAAGAATTGAAGGGATAATTGGCGGATAGATGGAAAAGCGTTACGATTTCATAATTATCGGTTCCGGGATTGCCGGACTGTTTTTCGCCCACAAAATATCGGGTTTGATGCCTGAGGCGAAAGTCGCGATTATCACCAAGAAATCCGAGACGGAATCGAACACCAACTACGCCCAGGGCGGGATCGCAACGGTCATGTCGAAAATCGACAGCTTCGATATGCATATCAAAGATACGCTGGAGGCCGGGGCCGGATTGTGCCGACGCGACGTGGTCGAACAGATTATCCGTTACGGTCCTGAGATTATAAACAAGCTCGTGGACATCGGCGTCCATTTCACCCGGCGTGGTAAATCATTTGACCTTGGACGTGAAGGGGGGCACACGACCAACCGCGTCGTACACGCCGCCGACCTGACCGGACGCGAAATCGAGCACGCGCTTCTTACCGCATGCCGCCGGAGAAAAAACATCGATATTTACCGCAACACGATCGCGCTCGACCTGATTACGTACCGGTGGAAAGGTCGCCAACAGTGCGGCGGGGTTTATGCCTATTCCGAAAAGAAAAACGACCTGACCGGTTTTTATGCCCCGGTGACGATGCTCGCTACGGGTGGGATCGGGCAGGTTTATTATCATACGACCAATCCGAAAATAGCTACTGGCGATGGAATAGCGATGGCGTACCGAGCCGGAGCAAGGGTAGCTAATCTGGAATTTGTGCAGTTTCACCCGACCGCGCTGTACAGCCCCGGAAAAAGGCCTTTCCTGATTTCCGAAGCGGTTCGCGGTGAAGGGGGCATCCTGATAAATTCGGCCGGGAAGAAATTCATGCGCGGCTATCATCCTCTGAAAGACCTGGCTCCACGTGATATAGTCGCTCGGGCGATCGACACCGAACTGAAGCAGACCGGCGACCGGTTCGTCCTGCTGGATATAAGTCATAAAGGGGCGGCCTTCGTCAGGAAACGTTTTCCGAATATTTATAACGAATGCCTGAAGCGCGGGATGGATATCTCGAAAGAGCCGATTCCCGTGGTGCCGTCGGCGCACTACGTCTGCGGCGGTGTTATGGCCGATATCCACGGTCACACCGATATCGAGGGTTTGTTCGTCTGCGGAGAGTCGGCCTGCACCGGCATGCACGGGGCCAACCGCCTCGCTTCTAATTCGCTTTTGGAGGCGGTGGTGATGTCTGATTTCGCCGCCGATACCGCCGTTAAGTTTAGAAAAAGCAGGAATTTCCCCGATTCGCCTCCGTCACAGGAGTGGCTGCACTCGACTATCGACGGGATAAAAGATAAAATCATAATCTCTCACGAACGCACCGAAGTGCGTCGTTTGATGTCCGATTATCTGGGCATTGTACGCAGCAGCGAGCGGTTGAGAATGGTGCATCAGAGGGTGAAAGTCATTCTTAAAGCCATAAGTGCGTACTATCTGGGCAATCCGGTTTCATACGGGGTCGTGGAGCTTCGCAATATCGCCCAGGTGGCGGAACTGGTCATACGGTCCGCCAAACGGCGCAAGGAGTCGCGGGGGCTGCACTGGGTTATAGATTATCCCGAAACCGACGACAAACGCTGGAAGCGCGACACCGTCATCAAACCGCCCAATTATGTCTCTAATGGGAGGAACCATGGTCCACGCCGATGAAATGATTTTAATCCTCGATTTCGGGTCGCAGTACACTCAGTTGATTGCGCGGCGTATCCGCGAAGCCAACGTCTATTGCGAGATTGTTCCGTGCACCGCCGACTTGAAAGACTTTTCGTCGCGCAATATCAAAGGGTATGTCCTCTCGGGAGGTCCAGCCTCGGTTCTGGAAGAAGGCTCACCCCAGCTTGATAGTTCATTTTTCGAAACCGGCAAGCCAATGCTTGGCATCTGCTATGGGATGCAGCTTCTGGCGAAAAATTTCGGCGGCAAACTGGTGTGCAGCGAGTTTCGGGAGTACGGCCCGGCCAAAATCGAGCTCAAAGCCACCCCCGCAATTTTCAAGGGTGTCGCCGGATCAAGCCAGGTTTGGATGAGCCACGGGGATTCGATAGTCGAAATGCCGCAAGACTTTGTGGTGACGGCGTCGACCGCGACCCTTCCAATCGCCGCCATTGCCAACGAAAAGAGAAATATTTTCGGGGTGCAGTTTCATCCTGAGGTTCATCATACCGATGAAGGCAAAAAAATCCTTCACAATTTTCTGTACGACGTCTGCGGCTGTTCGGGAAGCTGGACGACCGAATCGTTTATTGAAACGACGGTCAAAAGTCTGTCCGAAAAGCTGGCCGGTCAGAAAGTCGTGCTGGCTATATCGGGCGGGGTCGATTCCACCGTCTGCGCTTTGCTGTTGAAGAAAGCCATCGGCGACCGTCTGTATGCAATATTTGTCAACAACGGCGTCCTTCGCAAAAACGAGTTTGAGGACGTTACGACCATGCTTTCGTCGCTGGGCCTGAATTTAATTCCGGTCGATGCGTCGGATATGTTCCTGGCCCGACTGGAGGGTATCACCGATCCGGAAAAGAAACGGGTCATAATTGGCAATACGTTTATTGATATTTTCGAGGAACAAGCTAAGAAGATCGGAGATATTAAATATCTGGCTCAGGGGACGCTTTATCCCGACGTCATCGAGTCGGTGTCGTTCAAGGGCCCGTCGGCGACGATCAAAACCCATCACAACGTTGGTGGCTTGAAAGAGCGCATGGAACTGCAACTGATTGAGCCGCTGCGGGAGCTGTTCAAAGACGAGGTCCGTGAACTGGGGCGGCTGTTCGGGCTGGACCATCAGTTTGTGGGCCGTCACCCGTTTCCCGGTCCGGGCCTGGCGGTGAGGATTGTCGGGGAAATTACGCGGGACCGTTTGAATGTCCTGCGCGAAGCCGATGCCATATTTATCGAAGAACTGCGCCTCGCCGGCCAGTATGACAAAATCTGGCAGGCATTCGCGGTGCTTCTGCCGGTGAAATCGGTCGGAGTGATGGGCGACGAGCGGACTTATGAAAACGTAATTGCCCTGCGGGCGGTGACGTCGACCGACGCCATGACCGCTGACTGGGCCAAGATACCCTATAACCTGTTAGCGCGGGTTTCCAACCGGATTATCAATGAGGTCAAGGGGGTCAACCGGGTCACGTATGATATTTCCTCCAAGCCTCCGGCCACCATCGAATGGGAATAACTCGATGAATTATACCGGCTTGCGACTTTTATATTCAATTGACAAAGCGGCCTTATTCGACTATAATGGAAGTCGATTTTAAGTGATGGGACTGGTATTTTAAAGAGACGGATTTCAAATTGACCACTATGGATAAAAATCGACTCGAAGAACTTATACGACCGGTCCAGAGCGAACTGGACCAGTTTGACCGCAAGCTACATGCTTTCCTGAAAGGCGACTCGCCATTAATTAGCTCCATAGCCAAACATCTTCTGAAATCGCGGGGTAAACGCATTCGCCCGGCGATCATGTTTTTGACGTCCCGAGCAGGCAAGTATCAGAGCGAGCACACGGTTGACGTCTCTTTATCCATTGAATTGATTCACACGGCGACTCTTCTCCACGACGACGTGGTCGATGATTCCGATATGCGCCGGGGAACCGAGACGGTCAATTTCAAATGGACCAACCTGATATCGGTTCTGATGGGTGATTACCTGTTTGCCAAAGCGTTTCGGCTAATGTCTTCGGTCGGTTCGACCCAGTTAATGGATGCCATCTCGCAGGCAACAGAACGGGTTTCGGTGGGAGAGCTCCGGCAGATCGAGGAGACCTCGAATTATGACCTGTCCGAAGAGGAATATATAAAGATAATCGCCGACAAGACGGCGGCGCTGTTTGCGGTTGCGTGTGAGGTCGGCCCGATTCTGGCGTCTCAGAGCAGCGAGATTCGTCAGCGCTTCGCGACTTTCGGGGAGAAAATCGGCGTGGCTTTTCAGATTGCCGATGACTTGCTGGATTTCGTGGGCGACGCGCTGGTTACCGGCAAAGAGCCGGGCAACGACATCCTGACCGGCAAAGTTACGCTGCCGCTGATATATTCGCTTCGCACCGCCGATAAGGCGCGGGCCAACAGCATGATGGAAATATTGAACAACGGCATCAACAAGACCGGATTTCTGAAAATATTGAAGTACGTAACTGAAACCGGTGGAATCGAATACGCCTACCGCAGGGCCGCTGAGATTGCCCGCGAGGGCCTTGAAGCGGTCAAAGACCTCGACGATTCAGAATATTTCAAGTCCCTGAAGGGAATGGTGCAATTTTCCACGTCACGTGCTGCGTAATATTTTCGTATGATTTTAAACTTTATCCGCCTGTCCCGATATAATTAATACAATGTCGAACATCGCCGAAATTACCATAGATTTTCTTACCGGGCACCCGTTGTTGACCGCTCTGGCCCTTATTTTATCGCTGCTTCTGGCCGTGTATCTGTATCGTCGAACCAATCCGCCGCTTCCGACCAGCATAAAAATCCTTCTCGGGGCTTTGAGGTTTATTGCCATACTTGCGCTGTTTCTGGCTTTGTTCGAACCGGTTCTGTCCTATACCCGGGAATATGAGAAGACCCCGAAGCTGACCCTTCTTTTAGATGATTCCTCGAGCATGAGTACCGTTGAAGACGGCACATCACGGCACATGCGCTCCGCAGATTTTCTCGATTCCGACAGGTACAAAGAGTTCGCCAAAAACTTCGACATAACGACCTATTATTTCGGCGGCAACCTGACCGAAAACGCCAAACAGGTGGATACGCTCGCGACGGCTTTGGGCATGGCCCTGTCCGATCTCCAGAAAAAAGAAGCGGCCGATCCGGCTCAGGCCTGGCTCTTGATATCCGACGGCATCAACAATCAGGGACTCGACGCCGCGACAGCCTCGGACCATCTGGTTTCACCGGTGTACGCTCTCGGGGTAGGAACGGACGCCGGTTTGCGCGATGTCGCCATCGCCGGACTCGAATACAACCGGGCGGCTTTTGTCGGCAAACCGACCGAGATCGTGGTGCACGTGCAGTGGTCGGGGATAAAAAACGAACCGGTCGTAGTGCAAATCAAAAACGGGCAGAAAGTCCTCGCCGCCGATACAATCAAAGCCGCACCTGGTGATTTGAAGCGGGACGTTTCGATTTCATTCGTTCCGGATCGCATCGGCCGTCAAACTTTCAGCGTCGAAATTCCCGGACTGAACGATGAGGTCAACGTCGACAATAACAATAAGTCGTTTTCCATGCAGGTGATGAAAAGCAAGCTAAACGTTCTGCTCGTGGCGGATCATCTCGACTGGGAGTACGCTTTCTTAAAAAGATTTTTAAATCGCTCTGAAAATATTGATCTGTCCACCGTTGTCTATAGGGACAATGGTAATACTCTCGAAGGCCAGTTTCCGACCTCGCAATCTGAGCTCAATCAGTACGACCTGATTATTTTTTACGATATAAAGCCCGGTTTTCTGGCCGGACAGAAAAATATCATTCAGTCTTTCGTCGCCGAAAAAGGCGGCGGCCTGTTTTTCATCCTGGGAGATAATTATCTCGGCGCCCGACGCCCGACCTGGGTCGATGACTTTCTTCCGTTTGTAAAGCGAAAAGGCACCGGGCAGATGATCTATACCAAGTTCAACGGGGTTCCGGTCGAGAGTTA
Organism: uncultured Ignavibacteriaceae bacterium; assembly: GCA_964569945.1. Taxonomy (GTDB): domain Bacteria; phylum Zixibacteria; class MSB-5A5; order GN15; family PGXB01; genus CALAMC01. The sequence continues at coordinate 24,499 of CAZMWI010000003.1, read as the reverse complement.
TCTGTTTCACCCGTCGGTTCGGCTCTCCGATGACCGTCGCGGAGTGCGCGAACGCTGGCGCGACCTGCCCAATTTCGAGCAGCTGGTCCCGACCGATTCGGTGACGCCGCAGTCGGAAGTACTGGTAACGGCCAATCTCGGACGCAACGCGCCGGATATGCCGGTGCTGGGCTATCGCCTGATGGGCGCCGGCAAGATTCTGGCGACGACCGCCGCGCCATTCTGGCGCTGGGCGTTTTTAAGCGCCGGGTTCGATGAACCGACATCGGACTATGATCGATTCTGGGACGGTTCGGTTAAGTGGCTGGCTCTGAAAGAAGATTTCGATCCGATAAAGATCACCGGTGATAAAGACGTTTACACGCGCGGGGAGACGGTCGGTTTTACCGCCTTCGTCAACGATCAGGGCTTTCGGCCTATCGAAAACGCGCGCGGTGCCGTGGAGCTGATTAATGAAACCGGCACGGACACGATGACGGTTCCGTGGAAAGATATGGGCGAAGGCCGTTACCGCTCCGAATTCGACGCCGTCTCGCCGGGACGATATTCCTATCAAGCGACCGTCGAACGCGACGGCGTCCAGTTGAAAGAAACCGACGGACAGCTGGCGGTGGAATCGTACTTCATAGAAGATTACGACCGGCGTCCCGATTTTGCCGCTCTTGAAACCGTCGCACGTAAAACAGGCGGGCTGTATGCACATATCGACAAACCGGACAGTGTCCTCGCCGGTATCGACGCCGCTAAAATATCAGAGACAGTTAAGTATGAAACCTCGCTTTGGGACAAAGCCTGGCTACTGCTCATCTTCATCGGCGCACTGGCCGTCGAATGGTTCATAAGGAAGCGCTATCAATTGATTTAGACAGCGTGTCTTTGCTTAAGCTTTCGATTTTTTCACGCAATTTCACATTTTTAAAATGCTTGTTGATCTGATTAAACAGCAATATTATATAATTCAATTCAATGAAGAAGCTGAGCAAGAGGAATAAATGAAAATTGCGGTAATCGGATCGGGGCTTATGGGTCGTGCGGCGGTATATGATTTGAGTCGCGCCGAAGGGGTTGAAAAGGTCGGGCTGTATGATTTCGACAAGGATCTGGCAGAAGAAATCGCTCGCAAGTACGGCAATGACATAACGACGGGAGGATATATCGACGCCGGTGAGACGGATAAAGGAGCGGAAATTCTCGCGGATTATGATGCATGTATTTCGGCGGTTACTTACAGATATAATCCCGGCTTGACCAAAGCGGCCATAAAGGCCAAAACGCATTTCTTCGATCTGGGTGGCAACAACGACGTGGTTGCGTCGCAGTTCGAAATGAACGACGAGGCCGCGGAAGCGGATGTTCTGGTCATTCCCGACTGCGGTTTGGCGCCCGGGATGGTTTCAATCCTGGCGGCGGCAGGAATCCGCGAGTTTGACCGCGTTGCCTCTTTGAAGATACGGGTCGGTGGTCTTCCTCAAAATCCGCGCCCACCGCTGGATTATCAATTGGTTTTCTCCCCCGAAGGTTTGATTAATGAATACTGGGAACCGGTAGTCATTCTTGAAGATGGCAAAAAGAAAACGGTCAACCCCATGTCCGGTTTGGAGTCGCTGGAATTCGACGGCATCGGTGCGCTGGAAGCGTTTTATACGTCGGGGGGGACGTCGACCCTGCCCGATACATATCAGGGCCTGGTCGATTTCCTCGATTATAAAACCATTCGTTACCCCGGGCACTGTAAAATTTTCAAGCCGATGCTGGAAATCGGCCTGGGGTCGCGCAGTCCGGTCAAAGTCAAAGGGAACGAAGTCGAACCTCGCGCAGTCTTCAAAAAGGTCCTCGAAAAGAACCTCCCGCACAACGAACCTGACCTGGTTTTGGTGCGGCTGACTTTCGAAGGTGCGCTCGCCGGTGCACCCAAAAAGCTGGTTTATGAGATTATTGACCGTAAGGATCCCAAAACGGAATTGACGGCGATGATGCGTACGACGGCCTTCCCGGTGGCAATTATCGCCTGGATGGCCTGCGCGGGTAAGATAGACAAGAGGGGCGTGATTCCTCAGGAAGTCGCGGTCGATCCGCAATTTTTTATCGGTCAATTAAAGAAGCGCGATATAAAGCTCTATATACACGATCAGGCTTAAGCTGCCGGTCGATGGACTTTAATCCGGAATCGTAAGTTCGACGTCACCGTAGATTCTCGTCTGACACGCCAGGCGTGATTTGCCGGGGGTGTATTCGGTCATTTCTAAAAGCTCCAGTTCCTCGGCGCTCATTTCGCTGAGATGGTCGTGACCATCTTCAATGTGCACCTGACAGGTTCCGCAAACGCCGTTGGCGCCGCAATCGTTGTTGATGTCGACGTCGTTGTCGAGCATGGCTTCGAGTATGGATGTGCCTTCGGCGACCTCTATTTCCATATTGTTGTTAAGAATTTTTATTTTCGGCACGGCTTTTATTCCTTGTTATTTTCCCAAAATTAACCCGTACTCAGCGCAATTGTTCCAAAAATAGACCTACAAAGTATAATTTGCGGCCTTAAATATGTATTTTGGGGTGATAATGTCTATTTTGGTCCAAAAAAGACTTGAAAATATTGTGAAATATGTCCATATTATGTGGTCAATGTAACGTATATAGATAGTGATATCAACTTATTATTTGTTTGAGGGATTTAGAAGATGCAATTATCGAGAAAAGCCGATTATGCACTTAGAGCGGTGACTCACTTCGCGAGTCTTCCCAAAGGAAAGCTGGCATCAATAGGTACCGTAGCGGAAGCCCAGCAGATACCCCGGGAGTTTCTGGCCAAGATATTAAAAGACCTGACCTGGGCCGGCATACTGGTTTCTTACCAGGGCGTCACCGGAGGTTACCGTCTGGCGCGGGCCCCCAAGGATATCAGTTTTCTGAATGTGATCGAAGCGATGGAAGGCCCGATATCATTGAATCTGTGCACGCAGGAAAATCGCTGCGAATGCGAGCGCATGAACACCTGCAAAATGCGCGATTTCTGGGTCAAGCAGGAAGACTATTTCAAGAAGGCATTGAGTCGGGCCAATTTCGCCAAGTACAAAGCCGGGGGCCGATAGACCGACCTTCTGAGTGCATTTTAGACAGCGGCCGAGTTTCAGGCCGGGCCTGGCCCGGCCTTTATTTTTGGTTTTTGCACGATCGCTCTCTTGCCATAAGAGACGGGCCAATATATATTGATTCTATGCGGAAACGGATTGAGCCGTCCGCTTGTTTAAGATATGCGGTGATTTAGCAGTAAGAGGAGATATTGCAATGAACTTTGAAGATAAAAATTACAAAATCAAGGTCGGCCTGGCTGAAATGCTCAAGGGCGGCGTGATCATGGACGTCATCAATCCCGAGCAGGCGCGCATTGCCGAGCAGGCCGGAGCCGTGGCCGTCATGGCCCTCGAAAGAGTGCCGTCGGATATCCGCGCCGAAGGCGGCGTGGCCCGTATGGCCGATCCCGACATTATCGAGGGAATCAAGAAAGCCGTCTCCATACCGGTTATGGCCAAATGCCGCATCGGTCATTTTGCCGAAGCGGAAATTTTGGAGTCTCTCGAAGTCGATTTTGTCGATGAATCGGAAGTCCTGACCCCGGCCGACAACGCTAACCACGTCGACAAATGGCGTTTCAAAGTACCATTCGTGTGCGGCTGTCGTAATCTCGGTGAAGCGCTGCGGCGCATTGCCGAAGGGGCAGCCATGATCCGTACCAAGGGCGAAGCCGGGACCGGCGACGTTTCCGAAGCGGTGCGCCATCTTCGTGAGGTCAACCGCGATCTGAAACGCCTGACGGTTCTGCCCAAGGATGAACTTTACACCGCCGCCAAAGAGCTGCGCGTCCCGTTGACGCTTGTGCAAATAGTGGCCGAGTCCGGTCGCCTGCCGGTACCCAATTTTGCCGCAGGTGGTGTAGCGACACCGGCCGACGCCGCGCTGGTGATGAAACTCGGAGCCGAGTCGGTTTTTGTTGGCAGCGGTATTTTTAAATCCTCCAATCCGGAAAAGCGGGCGCGGGCGATTGTCACGGCCGTAGCACAGTACAACGACCCCAAAGCCCTGGCCGATTGCAGCCGCAATCTGGGCGAAGCCATGAAAGGTGTCCAGGCGTCGGCTATTCCCGATGAAGAGCTGCTTCAGGTCAGGTAATACACTGCCACCGGAGGTGTCATCATGAGCCCGTCTGTAAACATTGGGGTGCTGGCTCTCCAGGGTGATTTCGAGCGCCATTTATATCATCTGAAAAAGCTGTCCGTGCCTTCGATCGAGATCCGGAGGCCGGATCAACTCGATACGATCGATGGCCTGATTATCCCCGGAGGCGAATCGACCACCATGACGGAGTTAATCGACCGTTTTGGCTTTCGCGAAAAACTGAAATCGTTCTTTGAAAATCACGCCGTATGGGGTACCTGTGCGGGATCGATTCTTCTTGCCCGTCAGGTTGATGATGCCCGGGTCAAACCATTTGGAATCATAAATATTAAGGCGCGGCGTAACGGTTACGGCCGTCAGGTATATTCGTTTTATGCCGAGGTGCCGTTGAGTTTGAATGGTTTCTCGGAGACGGTCGGGGTATCGTTTATCCGGGCGCCGGTCTTTGAAAATGTCGGCACGGAGGTCGAAATCCTCGCCCGGTATGAAAATCGACCGGTTTTATTGAAGCAGGGACGCTGCTTGGTCAGTTCTTTTCACAGCGAATTACATGACAACCCGGTCTTGACGGCTCATTTTATTGAGCACATGGTGCGACCGAGCGTCGTATCATATAAAAAATAGTGACTCGTTTTTTCTATGAAGATAATTATCGCCAGACATTTCGGATTTTGCATGGGTGTCAAGAAAGCTATCGCCATTGCCGAGGAGAACGCGTCGGTCGACGATAAAGTTACGATATTCCGGGAAATAGTGCATAACGACGCCGTCGTCGAGAGATTCAAGAAAATGGGAGTGGGGCAATCCGATACGGTGGAAAATATCGACCGGGGAACCGTCATAATCCCCGCCCACGGAGCGAGCGCGGCGGTTTTAGATGCCGCCCGGGCCAAAGGATTGAACGTCATAAATGCCACCTGTCCGCTGGTAATACGTATCCACAAAATAGTCAAAAAGCTGGCGCAGGACGGCTACCTGATTTTGCACTTCGGCGACAGCCACCACGATGAGACGATAGGCATCGTCGGCCACGCCCCCGATAATATCAAAGTGATAGGTTCGCTGGCGGATCTTGATAAGGTCGAGTACAAGTCGGGTCCGATTGCTCTTACAGCCCAAACGACAGCGCGTCAGGCTGATTTTGAGATCGTTGTCGACGAAGTGAAGAAGAGATTTCCCCACGTGGAAATTTTCAATACCATCTGTAATGCGACCAGCCAGAGGCAGGAAGCCATTACCGAACTGGCGGGCAAGACCGATCTTATGTTGGTAGTCGGGTCGAATTCATCGGCTAATTCCAATCGACTGGTTCAGATTTCGCGGTCGCTGGGGGTGGCATCGCACCTGATAAATTCCGCCGACGATATTAAAATAGAGTGGTTTTCCAATCCTGAAAAGGCCGAAACCGTCGGTTTGTCGGCCGGTGCCTCAACCCCTGATTTCCTGATAGAAGGCGTGATTGACAGGCTCAAGGAAATCGCCCGCGGCGACGTCGAAGTGATCACTCCGCCAAGACAAGAACGCTCTAATCGGCTGACCCTTGACGGCAGTTAATCTCAATATCCGCATATATATAAGTACTTATTCACGCTCGATATTTCCATTTTTCGCTTGCGCCTTCAAAAAAAATTGTATATTTAGTTTTGCAACAGGGCGGACCTCGCGATTTTGACAGATAGATTTCCACGAGAGCCGGTCGCCACTAGTGAATGTTCAATATATGATTGCTGAGAAAAGACGGAATGAAGAGGTTCTTTTTCGGGAATCAGAAAAAGTGAATTCGTTGTGACAATAATTGTCACAACGGTGGAGTGGTCGGAAGCGAAAACGGGAGAAACGAACTTATTAAGTAATTAATTCATGTGATCCATCTGCACGGCTTTTAGTCAAAGATATTTTGCAAATACAGCCAAATTTAAAGATCCGTTTCGATAATTCTCGGATTTAAGGATCACTAAACAGAGCACGAATCTTAGTGAATCTTTGGAGGCACAATGCTCAAGAGAGTTAATCTGTATGTCAGTTCGAATGAGCAGGAATGCGGCGAGATTTCGGAGTTCCTGAAGAAACAGGAAATCGATTTAGTTATTCGAGACATCAAGACACGTCCCCTCGGTGTCGAAGAAATCACGCAGCTGTTTCGTCATTTCGACACGAAACATTTTCTTAACGAACGTTCGAATTCGTTTACGAAGCATAAGCTTGATGTGGAATTACCGCCGCGTCCGGAATTGTACGAACTTATGGCGCAGGATAACGACCTGATTAAACGGCCGGTGGTCGTAGCTGGCAGGCTGATGGTTATCGGGTGCAATATTTCCAAGATAAAGGAAATGCTGCAGCTTCGCGATAACGGGGAAGAGCACGAAAACAATTCTGCGGGAAACAGGACTTTCAATAACGGACGCCACGGAAAGGGCGCCCGCAGCTAAAAGCATTGCCTTTTGACGATCTTTCTGAGTATATTGTCGTCAAATGCAAGGTTGACAATCTCAAGATCGAGGTAGGCAATGGATATCGAAAGAGAAATACTCGAAGTTGATATACTGATCGTAGGTGCCGGTCCGGCCGGGCTGTCGTGCGCCTATCATCTGGCTGACTTAATTAAAAAATCCGACGGGCAGGTTGCTATGCCTGAAATAGTTGTCCTCGAAAAAGGCAGCTATCCCGGCGCACATTCCTTTTCGGGGGCGATTCTCGATCCCTCAGTCATAAAAAAGATGATCCCGGATTTTATCGAGAAAGGCATGCCGTTCGAGAAAAAGGCCGGCCGTGACGGATTGTACTTCCTGACACAAAATTCCAAAATAAAATTCCCGTTTTTGCCCAAGCCGTTTCATAACGACGGGCATTATATCGTCTCGCTGAACAAACTGGTCGGGTGGATGGCCGAACAGGTCGAAGCCTCCGAAGTAAATATATTCTCGGAAATGGGCGGTTTCGAACTGCTGGTTGAAAACAGCGCTGTAACGGGCGTTCGGACGGTTGATCTGGGTCTCGACAAAGAGGGCCAGCCCAAAGATAATTTCGAGCCGGGGTCGATTTTGAAAGCCAAAGTTACTATCCTGGCCGAGGGCGTTCACGGCTCACTTACCAAACAGGCGCTGTCCAAACTCGATTTGAAAGACGATAAAATGCCGCAGCAGTACCTTACCGGTGTCAAAGAGGTCTGGGAAATCCCCGAAGGACGACTCGGCGACGGTGAGATAATACACACGTTCGGCTGGCCGGTACCCAACTACGAATACGGCGGCGGGTTCATCTATGATATGGGCGGCAATATGGCTGCGGTCGGATTTGCGGTCGGGCTCAACAGCCCCAATCCTACCAATGATCCTCATTACCGTTTCCAGCAGTTCAAGACGCATCCGATGGTAAAGAAACTATTCGAGGGCGGCAAGATGCTGCATTATGGAGCCAAGACTATTCCCGAAGGCGGGTATTATGCCATGCCCAAACTGTATCACGAGGGTCTTCTGCTGGTCGGTGATTCGGCGGGATTTTTGAACGCCCAAAGGCTTAAGGGTATTCACCTCGCAATGGAATCGGGCATGATGGCGGCCGAGACGGTTTTCGACGCTCTTCAAAAAAACGATTTCAGTGCCGATGTTCTTTCCGGCATGGAGACCAGATTCGAAAATTCCAAAGCCAGAGATGAACTTTATGCCGTCAGGAATTTCCACTCCGGTTTCGATGACGGTCTGATCGCCGGGATGATCTTTTCCGGGATTCAGATGATTTCGGGTGGGTATGGACTGGTCGATAAAAGACAGACCCATCCCGACAGCGAAAGCGTGATGAAGTACAATGAGTTTCTTTCGGTACAAAACCAGAACGCCGTCACGCGCGATCTGAAATTCGACAATGAATACCTGTTCGATAAGCTGACTGATGTCTATCATAGCGGCACCAAGCACGAGGAAGACCAGCCGTCGCATCTGGTGATAACCGATCCCGAAATTTGCAATACGCGCTGTACCGAGGAGTACGGCAATCCGTGTCAGTATTTTTGTCCGGCTCAGGTTTATGAAATGGTTGACGATGATTCTAATCCGGGCAAGAAAAAGCTCCAGTTGACACCTTCCAATTGCGTCCATTGCAAGACGTGCGATATTGCCGATCCATATCAGATTATAAATTGGGTTGTTCCCGAAGGAGGCGGCGGCCCGAATTATACGAACTGTTAATTTTGAATAAATAGATTTCCCGGTCGGTCCCCAGACCGACCGGGCACAACGTACGAAGATTGGTCGCCTACAGCTTGCTGTGGGTTCCGTCGGTTTAGCGGTTCAAATAACTCGCCCCACGGCCAGCCGAGGGCGACCCCGTCCGCCTGTTGTTTGTAATCAAGCCGCAAAATCCACAAGTTTCATCTAATGTTGACCGCGATATAACCCCGCCAAATTTGCGCTTAACCGTCAATTTTTAATTTTTTCTAAACTCTTTGTAAACATTACAGTATTATTGAGTAGAATGGTCGTATTTGTTAAACGAACCATAGCAGACAGAGGGAAATTTATTCAATGCTAATTCGTGTCGTAGCCGTGCAGGCGGAGCTTGGACAACAGCTTACGCTCGAAGAAAAGCTGCACATTTTTAAAAGGAAGCCGGACTTTGTCTGTCTGCCGGAATACTTTATGGTCGGTAATGCCATACCGGATTTCACCCGCTCGGCCCTTCAGATAAAGGAAAATCTCGATTATATACAGCGTCTCTCGATTGAACTTGATACCTGCCTGATCGGCGGGTCGGTCGTGGAATCGGACGGCGATTCCTTGTATAACAGTTCTTATCTGTACAATCGGGGATGCAAACTTGGCAAATATCGTAAATTGAATCCCGTAAGCGGCGAAATCGCCAAGGGCATTTTGCCGGGGGATAAGATTTATGTCAGGGACGTTGAAGGCATCCGGATCGGAATAATGATTTGCGCCGATGCTTTAAATCCCGGCCTGTTCGAGCTGATGGCGGTCGAGCAGGTTGACATAATATTTATCCCGACCACGTCGCCGCTGAAACCGGCCGAGTCGAAATCCGAAAAGCAAAAGCGCGACCGGGATATTTATGTCAACGGCGCATCTCTGGCTAATGCCTTTATTGTAAAAACCTGTGCCGTGGGGAGTCTGTTTTCAAAACCGCTTCAGGGCAGGTCGCTGATTGCCGCTCCATGGGGTATAGAAAACAGGGTGCAGTTTCACGAGGAACTGGATAAGGCAATCATCTCGACCGTCCTCGACGTGGGCGGCTTGCGGGAATTTCGAAGAAAGAAAGTCTTTCAGGATAGTAAATCGCTGGGGACGTTATACGGCGATTTGACCAATTAAAAAAGGCGCCGTCGTCCGGCGCCTTTTAAGTTTCTATCACGGCTCGGATTAATAATTATTGCTGCCGCTGTAAAATTCATCTACCCAATTTTCGATATTGGCGCTCTTAAACAGGTTGTTGTACCACTGGGTGTAATAGTCCTGCTGTTTCTTGTGAAGCACGTCCTGGTACAATGAATCCTGAATCTTGTTGAATTCTTCCACGTCGGGAGAAGTGCGTTCAACCAGTTTCAGAATGGCGACGCCGTTGCGGTATTCAACCGGTTCAGAAATTTGATCGGGCTTTTCAAGGGCAAACGCCGCCGCCAGCACGGCCGGGTCTTTACCGATATTGGGTATCACCGACAGGCGCGTGATTTTGTCTTTCACCGCGTATGGGAAACCGAACTTCCGGCTGGCCGCGGACATGGCGTCTCCGCCAACTAGGTCTTTTCTAATGACGGTCGCGGTATCCATGGCCGTTTTTTGAACCCATTCCGTCTGGACGCCGCGTTTGACGCTGGTGAGCACTTCGGAATACGGCCGGTATCCGGCATCAAGATGTTCGGCGACTTTATAGACGTAATACCCATTGTCCGATTCGACCGGATCTGAAATAAAATCTACTTTAGCCTGCATGATGCTCTGACTCAGTTTTTCATCCTTCATGTTTATTACGGGCAAATAGTCGTCTTCGGTAAAAGCCCGCGTGGTATCTATATTATAGTTAAGACTGTCGGCCATTTTTTGGAATCCGTCGATTTTAGCCGCGGCCGCGAAGTCCGTGGCTTCCTGCTTTATGGTCGCGATAGTCTCGGGCGACGGCTCGACCTTCAGGAGTATATGAGCGGCGTGTCTTTCTTCTTCCATTTTGCCGGTCGAAGAATTTTTCTTGGACCGGATATCCATCAGCTTGATAATGTGATAACCGAACATGGTCTTGACGGGGTGGCTGATCTCGCCGACCTTCATCGCGAATACGGCACTGTCGAACGGAGGGACCATGCGGCCGCGCTCGAACCAGCCCAAATCTCCGTCGTTTTGGGCCGAATTATCCTCGGACAGGGTCCTGGCATATTCACCGAAATCGGCCCCGGCCATAAGCGAATCATAAATGTCGTTCATCTGATACAAGACCCGATTCCAGTCGTTCTGGGACGGTTCAATCTTGAACGTGACAACGTCGAGGACGCTGCGCTTTTTGACAGCGTAATCCTCGAGATGAGAATCATAAAACGCCTTTAGCTGCTCCTCGGTCGGTTCCGGCGCTTTGGGGCGGAGGTCATTATCGGGAACATACAGATAGCCAAGTTTCAGGTCTTCTTTGGAATCCAGAAACGCCTGCATGACTTCGGCCGGGGTAACGCGCACGGCGCTGACGATATCCTGCTGAAGCTTGAAGCGTTTTATATTTGGCAGCACATATTGTTCCAGCGAAGCCCAGAACGGGGCGGCACTGGGATCGGCCATAGCCTGAGTATATTTCTGATAATCGAATTTGCCGCTGGTCTGGAATTGAGGAGCCTGCTGGATTTCCTGAGGGGGGTACATTCTCAGGTAATTGAACACTTCCTCGTCAGTTACGGCGATTTTATGCTTATCAATCTGCTGGTTGATCAAATAATCGACGACCAGTTGCTGCCAGGCTTTATTGCGTATTTCCCTGACCTTGCTTACCGAAAGGTCCTGATCCGTTTTGTCCTGTTCCTGGCGCATCAGAGAATTGTAGTAATTATCGAACGTTTGCCAGGGTATCTGATTACCATTGATTGAGCCGACGTTGTTTTTCACGTTTTTGGATCTGGTAATGTCGGCGCCCCACTGCAGGATAATCATACCGGTAAAGAACACCAGGACAATAATGATAATAGGGACAATAAGCCGTCTTAGTAGTTGAAACATCAGGTCTTCTCCTCAAATGTCATAACACAAATTTAACCCGACAATATAAGCGATTTATGCAAATGCGCAAGTCGGATATTGCCCCGATTCTCCATAAAACTTTTTGACTTTGAACCGGGCGACCGATAACTTGTTTAATCGGTTATGATGATAGTATCGGATTATATGAAAAAGGCATTAATCTTTGTAATATTATGCGCCACAACGGCTCTCGCCGGGGAGACTCAGTGGCCTGTTAAAGGCAATATAGATCTGTCCTCCGGCTTTTGCGAATTTCGTCCGGCCCATTTCCACGGCGGCATAGACATCAGGACCGGTGGAAAAGAGGGGCGGAAAATTTTCGCCCCCGCCGACGGTTTTGTGTGGCGTATCAAGTATTCGTACACTGGCTACGGTAAGGGATTATATCTCAAAGGCAACGACGGCCGCATTTATGTTTTCGGCCATCTGTCGCGACTTTCCGATCGCCTCGAAAAAATAGTCAAAGCCGAACAATACGGTCAGCGGCAGTATTCGTTCGATCTGTTTTTCGGGCCCGATTCACTGCCTGTCACTGAGAGCGAACTGGTCGCATATTCCGGGCAGTCCGGCAACGGGGCTCCCCACATACATTTTGAAGTTCGCAACAAAGACAATCAGCCGCTTAATCCGTTAAAAGAAGGGTTCGGGGTCGTGGACAACACCCCGCCCGAAATAACGCAGATCGCTCTTATCTACACCGACGATAATTCGCTTTTCGATACCGGACAGCGACGGCACTATTTCGAAACGCACTTTGACCGGTCCGACAATGTGTACTATCTCGATTCGGTCCCTCTCGTTCAGGGCCCGATTGCGTTCGACGTGCGTGCGTACGATCGCATCCGGGATAACGGCCCCATGTTGAGCCTCTACGATATTAAATTGTACATTGATGATTACTTATACTACGACAACGTATTCGATTCGTACGATTACGAGCAGACGCGCATGGTTGACTTGATTTTCGACTACTCCGCCCAGATGCAGGATCAGTCGCATTGGCGGCGGCTATATAATCCACCCGGTATGATTTATCCCGGCAGTCGGTCATCATATGACGAAGGCGGCATATTTTCGGGCAAGACGACCTATAGTTACGGCCTTCATAATGCGCGGATCGAGGCGTACGACGCCGCCGGAAACAAATCGGAGCTGCGCTTTAAATTCGTTCTGGCTCCATCGGGCAAGCTGTTCGACGTTGGCTGGGGAGGAGATTCGCTCTTATACGTGCAAGCCTTCCCTGATATGCGCTACGTAGATCTGGATCATATCGCCGCTTTCGGGATCGGAAATTCCGGCGAATGGCGGGTTGTCGATAAAAGCAATATTGATAAAGTAGGTGACCTATCCTGGCGGGTTCATTTACCGCACGCTCGTCAAAGTATAAAGATGCTGAAGATTACAGCCTTCGGTTCATCGGGCTGGATTAAAGACGCCTTGTATTTGCCCCTGTCGCCGGATAATCGTCCGAATTTTAATATAAGCTACAATCTTGATGGTGAAGGTGTCGTGGTGGACGTCTCCTCGCGGAGGCGGTTCTGCCCGATCCCGGTGATTACGGCGGTGTACAGCGACGGGTACAAAGACAGCCTGCCGGTGACGGTAGTCACGCCCAGCAAGTTTGCCGCCTTTGTTCGTCCCGGCAAAATAAAAACCGACCTGGTGCGGTTTGATCTCTACGCACAAGACAAAACCATACCTATCGCGGAACAGGACGTCGTGATCAACGCGGCGGGACATTATCCGGGCAAGAAGATTGCCAGCGAAGATGGCATCGCCGCCGCGGAGATACAAAATGCCGATTTATATTCACCCACTTTTCTCGAAATCAATAAAGACCCCAAATGGCATCAGCATCGCAAACAGATGGTAACCCCGGCTTATACGATCGGACCGACGACGGTACCCCTGGCGCAGAATATTAAGATCGATTTCGCGGGCGATTTTGTTCCTGACGACAGGCAGCTTCTGATATGCCGCTTGAACGACAAAGAAGAATGGAGTCCGCTCGAGACGATTTATGAATCAGGGCGACTGGCGTGCTCATCGGGTTTGCTGGGGACGTTTGCCGTGCTGAGGGATATCGACCCGCCGCATGTAAAAAATATTTCGCCCCGTAACAAATCAGTTACGACTCATAAAATGCCGAACATTCATTGCACGCTAAGCGATGATATTTCGGGAATCGAATCCGACGACCAGGTTTTGATCGAGCTCGATGGCGAGTGGCTGATTCCCGAATACGACCCGGAGACCGAGATTCTCAAGACGACTCCCCGGCATGGCTTGAGCGATGGTCCGCACGAACTGAAAATTTCCGCGACTGACAAAGCCGGGAATTCCCGGACCGTCTTTTCGGAGTTTACCGTACAAAGCGAGAGCGGGAAATAGGTCTATGTTTCTTCCTCTTAAAGACGAACATCCCGGACCCAATAAACCCTACGCCACTTTCATTATTATTATTCTCAATTGCATAGTCTATTTTTTATCGATGAATCGCACACCGCAGGAATTCAATATTTTCATTTATAAGTACGGCCTGATACCCTACGAAATAGTGCACATGACCGAACTTACTCCTCAGTATCACTGGCCGATTTTGCTTTCGCCGCTTTCGAGCATGTTTACCCACGCCGGATTCATGCACCTGGCCGGAAATATGCTCTACCTGTGGATTTTCGGCAACAACGTGGAGAATCATCTGGGGCCCGTGAAGTTCACCATTTTCTATCTCGTCTCGGGGCTGGCGGCGGCGTTCATGTTCGTTATTTTCAGTCCCAATTCGCAGGTGCCGCTGGTGGGTGCATCGGGGGCGATTGCGGGCGTGATGGGGGCCTATATGTTTCTATTTCCGCATGCACGAATTCTCACACTGCTGTTCCTGTTTTATTTTATTCGGATTATGCGTATCTCAGCCTGGGTAATCCTGGGCTTCTGGTTTGTCTATCAGATTTTCATGTCGGCGGCCGGAGGCGGCGGCGGAGTCGCCTGGCTGGCGCACGTCGGCGGCTTCGGTTTCGGTTATTTATGGTTCCGTCTGGTCGGATCGCGGGGGAGTCCCCCTCCCAAGCGTATTTATCTCGACTGATATCTATATCGATTTATTCTGAAAAAAATGGCGACGGGAGCGGTGGACCGGCGACTGTTCCCCCTCGAAAAGTATGTCCCAAATCCACCGACCCGGCTCGAAGCAGAGCACGAGAACTCCGAACACGGGGTGTCCCCCGTCGCACCCCGTTTCCCTGAGCCGTCAAATGTCCTTTCGGCTCCAGGTAGCCACAAGTCTCTCCCAGGCTTTCAGGGTGACTATTTGCCCGAACCATTCCTGATCGCATCGGGCGTCGGCGGTTTTCACCGCAAGAGAAATTGACAGCAAAAACTAAAAGTGAATATCGTAAACCCGATATGTACAGGAAATATTCTGATTAATTCGGCCACTTTGACAATAATAAAGATATTGCGGACCCCCCGATACGTCAAGAAATAAATCGGGGTGATTGTTGATTTCTCCGTCTCCAAACTTTTTTGTTGCTTTTTAGCGTATGCGGGATTAATGTATCGCAAAAATTGACGACATCTAAAGTACGGTGTAACCCTATTACGTCGTTAGGATTATAAGTGGGCCTTTTTGATTTTATTTCAAGTGACATCGGTATTGACCTGGGAACGGCTAATACTCTGGTGTTTGTAAGAGGACAGGGAATCGTCCTCAACGAGCCGTCGGTGGTCGCGGTTGAAAAAGCCACCGGCAAGATTCTGGCAGTCGGCTCGGCGGCCAAAGAAATGCTGGGTCGTACCCCCGGCGAAATCGCGGCTATCCGACCGCTGAAAGACGGCGTCATCGCCGATTTTGAAATTTCAGAAAAACTCCTGTCGGATTTTATCCGGCGGGTAATCAGGCACAAGTATCTCATGAAGCCGCGTATCGTGATTTCGGTGCCGTCGGGTATAACCGAGGTCGAAAAAAGAGCGGTTCGCGATTCCGCCGAAAACGCCGGAGCCCGCGAGGTGTTTCTTCTGCAGGAACCGATGGCGGCGGCAATCGGGGTCGGGCTTGCAGTCGATCAGCCGACCGGTATAATGATCATCGATATTGGTGGCGGGACTTCGGAAATCGCGGTGATCGCGTTGAACGGCATCGTCAATAATATTTCAGTGCGCATCGCCGGCGACGAACTAAACGAAGCCGTCATAATGTACCTCAAGAAAAATTATAACCTGCTTATCGGGGAACTGACGGCCGAGGATATCAAGATCAAAATAGGTTCAGCGTTTCCGCTGGAAAAAGAGATTTCCATGGAAATCAAGGGCCGCGACCTCGTGGCCGGCGTGCCCAAGAACCTCAAGCTCTCGTCGGTACAGGTGCGTGAAGCGCTGGTGGAACCGATCGACCGGATAGTCGAAGCAGTCCGTCAGTCTCTGGAAAAGACACCTCCGGAGTTGGCTTCGGATATTCTCGAGAGAGGTATCATTCTTACCGGCGGCGGTGCGCTGCTGCGCGGGCTGGATAAGCGCCTGCGACAGGAGACCAATCTTCCGGTCAACATCGCCGAAGACCCGTTGACGTGCGTGGTTAGGGGGACGGGCAAAGTGCTGGAAAACATGCAGCAATACTCAAAAGTCCTCATGAAAAGCCGCCCCGATTAAGTTGTGCAAAAATGATACAGGGCCGAATGTTACGGACAAACTTGAAAAAGTTTGTCCTTTTTTTATTAGTCTTTTGGATATATCGTTTGTCCAAAAGGTAAAGATACAAATTGATGCAAGTAGAGGAACAAGAACTGGTAAGGCAGGCCCAGGCGGGAGATCGCCGAGCCTTCGACAAACTGGTTGCGGAGAATAAAGATAAGATGTTTGCCCTGATTTACAGAATGACCGAAAACCGCGAGACGGCCCTGGACCTGCTTCAGGATTCCTTTTTGGCGGCTTACAAGTCGCTTAAGACGTTCCGGGGAGAATCCGGGTTTTCGAGTTGGTTGTATCGGATCGCATCCAATAAGACTCTTAACTTTATTCGTCGTTCCAAAATCATTCCTTTTTATAATATCGAAGCCAATCCGGGCAATGAACCGGCCTATGAAATGGCCGACTCGGTGGAAAAGGAAGCGCTCCAGGAATCTATGGCCGCCGCTTTAAAGAAGCTACCCCCGCAGCAGAAGCTGGTTTTTAACCTGCGCTTCTATGAAGAACTGCCGTTTGCCGAGATAGCCGCCATTCTGGAAAAGAGCGAATCGACCGTCAAGACGCATTACCAGAAGGCTATTGAAAAACTCCGGGAAGACCTGAAAGAATTCAGAGATTAGCCATGAACGACAAATTTGAAAATAATGATTCACTTGGTTTGGGCAAGCTCGAGGCCGAACTCAAAAAACTCAAAGTTCCGGCTTTATCCCAGAACGAGACGGCTCAGTTTTATGCTCGGCTCGATACGGCCCTGGATGTTGCGGATCAAAAGTCAGGATGGTTCGGGAAAGGTCTTTTGCGCTGGGGTGCGGCGGTAGCCGCGATGGTTATCATAGTCGGGATGTCTTTCGTCACAGGTATGAAATATGGGCAAAATGCGAGTGTCCCGGACAGCGCCATTACATATAATTATCTGGCCACCGGCCAGCAGTCTACGGATACAGATAGCGAAGAGCTCGATGATAAATATGTCGAGATGCTGATTTCATCGCAGGTGCAGTCGAACGGGTATGATATTTCCGACGACCTGCTGGGGAGTCTGTCCAAGGACGAATTGCAAATGCTCAATAAGGAGATAAACGTGGGAGATTTGCTATGAAGTTGAAAATCAGTATGATAATAGGCTTGATGGTGCTTTTGTTAGCTGTGCCGGTGTTGTATGCCGGACAGGTCGACGAGCCGCCGTCACCGGACAGCGGTCAGGCTCCGCCCATGATGAACCGGGGCATGGGACCGGGATCGCACGGTATGGGCTTTAACCGGGGTTTCGACAACGAACGAACGCAAACGCTGGAGAACCTCCGCCTGTTGAAGCTGCTTGAGTTGCTGGACCTTGATGACGATCAAAGTTCACAGTTTATACTTATTTTCAGCAACTTCCGCAAGGACTCAAGGCAGTTGCACGACGATATCAGCGCAAAAGTGGATGAACTGGCTGAACTGCTAAAATCGGATCAGCCGTCTGATTCAGAAATTAAAGCCCTGGTCAAGCAGATTGATGAGATGCGTCTGGGCCACGTGAAAATCGCCGGGAAATTCCATCAGAAGGCCGCCGAGATTCTTACCCCGGTCCAGATGGGCAAGATGGTGGTTTTCGAAAACAGGTTCGAAAAGGAACTCATCGATACCGTTCGGGGCTTTCGGGGCGGCATGAACAAGCGCCCCTTCTGGCAAGGTGAAAATTAAATTGTTGAAAGGAGACTGAGATGAAAAGGGCAATAGTACTTACCGTAGCAGGATTGATGCTGCTGGCAATGAGTGCGGCGGCGCAGGGCATGGGACCGATGATGGGTCAGCCCGATGGATGCCGCTTCAACCAGGACGGCGGCAGGATGATGATGGGGCAGGGTCACCGCGGCGAGGGCGGACAGCAGTTGGGACGTCTTTTGCAAATGGCCGATGAGTTGAATTTGACCCAGGAGCAAAAAGATTCCATCACGAAAATGCAGAAAACCTTCGGCGTCGAGAGAATAGATCTCAAAGCCAATCTGGAGAAGGCGGAGCTTGAGCTCAGAAATCTGAGGATGTCGAAAGCGTCCGATGCCGAAATCCTGGCCGCGATCGATAAAGTCGGGCAGCATCGGACAGACATGCAGAAGATGATGTTCCGCCATCGTCAGGCCATTAAAAACATTCTGACCGATGAACAGCAGGCCAAGCTCAAAGATATGAGACAGCAGCGGTTCAATAAGGACTGCCCGATGGGTTCCGGTATGGGCCAGGGCAAACAAGGCGGCGGCCGTGGTCAGGGCATGAATCGTCCCGGTAAAATTTAACCACTTTTACGCTATATGCGACACCTGAGGGCGGGTCGAATGATCCGCCCTTATCATTTTAGTCCAATTGCAAGAAAATACTTTTATATATAATGCCATTATGGCAGAAATGTGACAAAAACGCTTGACTTCTGTCGTCAAATGTCGAAATTACTGCCATGTCAAAAGTTAAAGAACAATTCATAATCGATTTTATGTCATTTCGCGCCGGTCGCCCTATGAAAATAAAGGAAATGGCCGCCGAAATGAAAATCCCGGCCAGGGAATACAGCGATTTTCGGGATACCGTTAAAAAATTGCTCGATGATGGCAAGCTGGTCCGGCTAAGACGAGGCCGCATCGGGGTACCGTCGGAGATGAACCTGGTGGTCGGGAAGATTGCCATTTCCCGAGCCGGGGTCGGATTGGTCTTTGCCGAAGATTCCCGGCCGGTCGAAATTCAGCCCCAGCATCTTGACACCGCTCTCGGAGGCGACCGAGTTATGGTGCGGATTGATGCAACGAAAGACAATAAGGCCTATGGCCGCGTTATAAAAATAATCGAACGCGCCAATCAAAGTTTTGTCGGGACATTTCAGAAGGGGCGACATTTCAGCTGGGTGGTGCCGGATATGAAACGCCTGCACCGCAACATCTATATTCCCAACCGTCTTTCGCTGCGCGCCGGTGACGGCGAAAAAGTGGCCGTGAAAATTACCGTCTGGGAACAGCCGCATCTTAATCCCGAGGGTGAGATTATTGAGCGGCTCGGTTTCCCCGGCGATCCGAAGACCGCCATGCTGACGGTCATGCGGACATATAATCTCCCGGAAGAATTTCCGCCAGATGTATTAACCGAAGCCCAAAAGGCTGCTCGTCTCGGGGGACCGAAGGAAATGCGGGGCCGTCGCGATTTCACCGACTGGACTATTTATACTATCGACCCGGTCGATGCCAAAGATTTCGACGATGCCGTCACGGTTACAAAAACCGCCGATGGCTATCGGCTGGGGGTGTTCATTGCCGACGTTTCGCACTATGTCCGGTCGGATACGGCGCTCGATAAAGAAGCATTCGACCGGGGGAATTCAGTTTATCTTCCGGGCGACGTAATCCCGATGCTTCCGGAGAGTCTTTCCAATGAAGTCTGTTCGCTCAAACCCAATACGAGGCGTCTGGTGTACGGGGTCATTATCGATTTCGATGAAAATGGTAAGATGCTGAGCTGGGAAATTACCGACGGTGTCATCAAATCGAAGGCGCGACTAACCTACGAACAGGTCCAAACCTTTTTCGATACCGGGAAGGTGACGCCGCGTATAAAGGCCGTCGCGGAGAATCTGACCCTGGCACGCTGGTTGGCGCAGATATTAACCAAAAGACGTATGAATTCGGGATCGCTCGATTTCGATTTACCCGAAGCGCGGATTGTCATGGATAAGGATGGTAAAGTCGTGGAAATCGGCAAGCGGGTTCGCTCCGAGGCCAACCGGTTAGTTGAAGAATTCATGCTGGCGGCCAATAAGGCGATTGCAATCGATGTGTCGCGCAAGGGTTTTAAGTTCCTGTACCGCGTGCACGATCGTCCCGATATGGAAAAGCTGGAGGCATTCTCATACATGGTCAGCCGCCTGGGGTACAAGTTTCCCGTCTCCAAAGAAATCAAGCCGATACAATTTTCTCGCTTTCTGGAAAAGGTCAAAGGGCAGCCGGAAGAGGAAATGCTCAATGAGCTGATGCTTCGTTCGATGAAAAAGGCTGTTTATCAGCAGAAGAACATCGGTCATTTCGGCCTCGCGTTCAAACACTATACTCATTTCACGTCGCCGATCCGTCGCTATCCCGATTTGATGGTGCATCGTCTGTTAAAGATTCTCGCCAAAGGACGCTACCCGGTCGAGCTGGAAAATCGCCTCGACACGATTCTGGGCAATGTCGGGCGGCACTGCTCGGAGACAGAACGTATTTCCGAAGCTGCCGAAAGAGAAGCGGTGAAGATCAAACAGGTTGAATATATGTCGGCTCACGTTGGCGAAGAGTACACCGGGGTAATTTCCGGCGTGCTCAGCTTCGGTTTCTTCGTTCGTCTCGATGGCGTCGGCGCCGAAGGCATGATTCGGTTGTCCACCCTCGACGACGACTATTACCAGTACGAAGAAAAGAACTACCGTCTGGTCGGACGACGCACCGGGAGAATCTTTCAACTGGGCGATCCAATCAAAGTCGGGGTATTGAAAGTAGATGTCATCAAAAACGAAATAGACCTGTTTTTGGTTGAAGCTCCAAAAATATCGCCGAAAAAGAAAAGCGGCAAACCGAAAGCGAGGAATGACAATAGCCGCAAATCGCGAGGCAAGCGCGCCCCCACTCGCAGGAATTCCCGGCGGAGGCGCAAGTGAAACAAAACGTGCTGATTGTCATCAAGCCCGACCGCGCCGACGATAAGCGTTTGAAAAACATCCTCGGTTCGTTAGGGGAGGCGATCGGTGAGATTTCTCTGGTCAACACCATTCTTAAAGAGCGACAGATAGACCTGATTCTCTTTGACTCCGAATTCCCGGGCCTGAGCCGGGCGGTAGTAAACCGATTGCGGGTCCGTTCACCATTGACCGATATCGGGGTACTATCCGAATCGGGTGAATACAAAGTTGACGACGGCGATGACTATTTCGACGGTTCCATCGACCTGCGCAGTGACGCCTCGGCACTGACTGAAAAAGTTGCCGATATACTGCGCCGGAAAGCATTACTTCAGAAGTACGGCCTGGTGGGGCGTTCAGACAAAATGAAGCTCGTTGCGGAAACTATCGACCGTATCGCACCGACCGATATTTCGGTCCTGATAGTAGGGCCGTCGGGAAGCGGTAAAGAGCTGGTATCGCGGGCAATACACAACCATTCCCGCCGGGCCGATCACAATTTCGTGGCGGTCAATTGCGGGGCCATTGCCGAGGGAATTCTGGAATCTGAGCTGTTCGGTCACGAGAAAGGTGCGTTTACCGGTTCGGTCGGGAAGCGCGACGGTCTGTTCGTGCGCGCCGATGGCGGCACTATGCTGCTCGATGAAATCGGCGAAACTCACCCGGATATGCAGGTCAAGCTTCTGAGAGTGCTGGAGGACGGCGACTTTTATCCGGTCGGAGCCGATAGACCCATTCATTCCGATGTTAGAATTATCGCTGCGACCAATCGCGACCTGACGACGGCCATCGCCGACGGGCAGTTCCGGGAAGATCTGTACTTCCGGCTGAGCGTTATCAAAATCGTATTGCCCCCGTTGTACGATCGCCGGGAAGATATCCTTCCTTTGTTGTATTA
Source organism: uncultured Ignavibacteriaceae bacterium (assembly GCA_964569945.1). Taxonomy (GTDB): domain Bacteria; phylum Zixibacteria; class MSB-5A5; order GN15; family PGXB01; genus CALAMC01. The sequence continues at coordinate 2,847 of CAZMWI010000003.1, read as the reverse complement.
CTTTGCGCAGAAAGAACATTTAAAGGGATTCAGCGACTCCGCCGTCGACGTGCTTCGTCGTTACGACTGGCCGGGAAACGTCAGGCAGCTGCGCAATTTTATAATGCGTATGGCCGCGCTGCACCGCGATCGCCAGGTCGAAAAAGCCGAAGTCGAACAATTTATCGACGAGCAGAACATGGGGCAAACCAACCTGCCGATCGCGACCGGACGCACCCCCGAAGAGGCCGGGCACGAGCTGATATACCGGGCGCTGTTGTCTCTGGGGAATGAAATTAGATTGCTGCGGGACCTGATCACGGCCAATTTGCCGTCGAAGACGGACTTCGAATCGCACGAGCCATACGCCGATACCTCATCATCGCAAACGCAGTCGATGCAGGATATGGAAAGAGAACTTATTGCGGCGACGCTTTCTGAAACCGACGGCAATCGCCGCGAGACGGCCCGCAAGCTCGGTATTGGTGAAAGAACCCTGTACAGGAAATTGAAAAAGTACGGTTTGAATTGATTCGATCTGTATCAATCATAATGGTTGCCATACTTATTTTATGTGCGGTCGCGTATGCCGACGATCTTAATCCCGAAGTCTATCCGTCGGAAGACGAGCTGTACGAAGCATATCTTCGGGGCGACCTCGATTACGAGACCTATCGCAACCTGGTCGATCTGATCGAAACCGGGCTGGACAGTACCAACCAATATCTGCTCGATGAACTGCCCGGTGTCAGCCCGATGCCGACAGTCGATTCAACGGGCGAAGGACCCGAGAGAATGGCCGCGTTCAGGCAGCCGGGTATCCGGGATCAATCCGACCAGTGGCACGGTTATCTTAAGGCACGGGCGTCCCGGGTGCTGGAAGACACCGATGAGTACAAATCGTATTATTTTCTGAATTCGGATATCGGCACCAGCTGGAATATTAATGCAAAACTCAACAGAAACGAACGCGGCGTGTATGAATGGACGCGGCGTTCGGTAGAATACAATTCGAATCGAGGTGCTCTCAAGAAATTTCGATTGGGAAGCTTCAATGCCCGCTTCGGTTCCGGACTGAATCTGGGATACAGGGGTCGGCTGCTTTCCAAGGGTGATGAAGAATCCGACGAGAGCGTCGTCTATCCGGATTTCAGCGGTTTTAACGGTATCTATCTGGAAGGATCATCGGGACGAAACCCGGCCCGCTGGCTTTTGCATCTGGATCAGAATGATACCCATAAATTCCAAATGAGCGCGGTATCGTTGTCGGCACGACATAAAAGACTGTCGGGTGAATTGATCGGTCTGGGTGCGATTCTCGAAAACCGCCAGACCGGCCGCGAATATAAATATATTCAGGCCGGTACGTATGTGATGTATGACGCTTATGATCATAAAGTCTCCGCGGAAATCGCGGTTCAGCACTATACGCAAGATTTTATCGGCGCGGCCCTGATTGAAGGTCTTTATGATGTAGAACCGGTTGAACTGCAACTGTCTCTTTGGCACTATGCCGACGATTTCCTGAATCTTACGGGAGGAGGCAGATCGGGTCAGCTTTATCATACGGTGACCATCGACAGCCTCGATTTCAGCCTGTCCGACCGTCGGACCGGTCAGGATGGATTCCGGTTGAAAAGCGAGACCGAACTTTCGGACAAAATAATTTCCACGGTCGCCGTCTCCAGTTACGGCTTCAACGATTATCATAAGAAGACCGAACTCTATGCCGCGTTAACCGGTCTCGTTCGAAATAATTACGTTCTGACTCTTGATTATCGATTCAAACGGAGTTATGATTATGGCGACATTTCGTCCGGAAATGAAACCCGGCTGGAGTACAAGTTGAAACAAAACGGGGTATATCTGAGAACGTATATCGGTTATCAGACCGATGATATTCATGATTATGCGATGATGTTCGTCAGGACGTCGAGAGAGGTGCCGTCGGTAGGCGTCCTGGAATTATGGTGCAATCTCGATAAAATAAACCTCGATTCGCATCAATTGGATTATATGTATGTCTACGTGCAGGAAAGAGTGCCGGTCAGACAATTTTTGCACATTATCGCCAAATACAGCTATCGCTATAGCAGGTCGTATACTGACCGGAAACAGTCGTCTTTTTACATCGAGGGCAGGGCGATATGGTAGTCAGGATTATTGCTTTATCCATTATAGTACTCTTTTTGTGCTGTCCATCTGGACGGGCCGACCTTGTAATAAATGAAGTTATGGCCAATGAGCCGGGAGATCAAAGTTCGCTGCAATGGGTGGAAATATACAATAATGGGGATGATTTATATAATCCAGACTTCTTTCAATTGGGCTTGGGCGGACCATCGCTATCGGATTTGGGTTTGGCAACCAATATTGCCGGCAATACATATCTGGTTATAGTCAAGCAGCTGACCACGATAGGGGATGTCCCCGGATTCGAATCCATCTGGGGCAACAATAACGGCAGCTGGGTTAGAGGCGAACCGGGCGAGGATTATACTGTAATTGAATATCCAGGTCTGGATTTAAACGATAACGGAGGTTCATTCACTCTATATAGGCTCACAGATTTGGTGTCAACCTTTACCTGGACAAGCGCAGGATTGGACGGGGTTTCGTGGGAACGATATTCTCCCACGTCCCCTCTGGTCGCTAATGCCACGAATCCCGAGGGCGGAACGCCGGGTCACAAAAATTCCATAAGCATTCGGCAATTCGATTTATCGCTCGAAGAGGTTAAAATAACGCCAGCGGCGTACGGTCTGACCAATATGGAAATCGAACTGGCTAACCACGGCATTCAACCGTACGATGAAGGCACCATCGCTTTAAGCTATGATCCGGACGGTGACGGGATAGTAATACCTG
>CAZMWI010000002.1:21409-58428 GCA_964569945.1 uncultured Ignavibacteriaceae bacterium | reverse complement strand
CTGTCGCCACAGCAAATCACGGTAAACCATCCCGGGACGGTATTTTTCGTCGCCTCTGAATATACGGTCGACGTGGGCGTCGAAGGCGCTCTCTGTGCGCTGTATGCCGATGGCGTTATCTATGGATCGGCTTATTCCGATGCCGGCGGTATCGCCGTCATTCCGATCGAGCAGGAACTGCCGATTGCGAGCGACATTCTTTTGACCGTTACCGGATACAATATCGAGACGGTGGTCGATACGGTGACGACGACGTCCGACCTGGCCATCATCCACCGCAATCCTCTTCCGGATACCAAGGACACGCTGAACGATTTCCGGGTTGATTGTGAAATATATACGTCATCTCCGCTAAATACGAACGATTTGCTTTTGAAGTACGAAACGAATTCGGTTTGGAATTCAGTTGTCCTGAGCGAAGGTCTGATGCAGGGCGAATATTACGGCATGATTCCGTCGCAGCCCGCCGGAACCGACGTCAGCTATTATCTGTACGCATCCAATACCGGCGGTTTTATCGATTCCACCGATATGTTCTCGTTTAAAGTTATAGACTATGGTTTGTTGTTCGGCCCCGCCTTTTCGACGCAGTCGGCGCCGGTCGACGATACGGTCTGGTATGACTTGTCCGTCACCAATGATGGAGTTCTGCCGGATATCTATGATTTGGCCGTTTCAGGCAATAGTTGGGAGACATCGATTTTCGACGAAACCGGAATGTTCGAGGTTTCGTCATCGACCGAACTCGACGGGGACGACGTCTTCGATTTCAAAGTGCGCGTCGTGGTGCCGGAGAGCTGGGAAGATGATTACGATTCGACGACGGTGACCGCGATGTCGGAAGGCGACCATTCATACTTCGCTACGGCCGCAATTAAAACCGTCTCGGCCGGACAGCCGCTGCCGATTCCGTTTTCCGATGATTTCCCGTCGAGTACATTCGACGTCCACAAATGGGAGTCGACGGACGGCGTCGAAACGAGCCAGTTGGGCCTGAATATCCCGACGCCGCCGTACTGTCTGAATTTTGACGGTTCGCCCAGTGGCGGTGATGAATTAGTTTCCGAAAAGATAAATCTACGCAACGAATCCGGCTGCATCGTGCGCTTCAAATACGAGCGCACCGGGTCGGGCGATTCACCGGAAGCCGGGGATGATCTGGTGACCGAATATCTCGATGCCACGGGCACATGGCACGAGATCAGCCGTCTCGATGGCGGCGGGCCGGACATGACCGAATTCGAAGAAGTTGTTATCGATTTGCCGCCCGAAGCGTATCATGCCGAATTCCGACTCAGGATGTCTAACACGGCTTCAACCGGGGCCATGGATGACTGGTTCGTGGATGATATTTATGTCGGCTATCCGCCCGACTACGAACTGGTGGTTTCACCTTACAGCCAGTCGCAGTACGGTGCTTCCGGTAATCAAATCAGCTACCAGATTTCAATATTGAACCGGGGCCGACTGGATGACGCCTATGATCTCAGTACCAGCGGTAACGCATGGGACCTTGCGTTCTATGACGAAACGGGTACGAATGAGATTACTTCGACCGGCCTGATCCCGACGGGAAATTCCGTGGCGGTCGTGGTTAAAGTGGACATTCCTTCGTCATCGGTGATGCACGATAACGATCCGGCAACTCTGGTGGTAACATCGCAGAACGACCCTCTGGTCAAATACGAAGTGAACGTAGAGACGGTATCGGCCGGTCCGGCCGGTGCCTTCCCGTGGTGCGATCTGTTCGACGGTCCCGCGCTGGGAGCGCCGCACTGGATGGACAACTGCGGAGCGGTTATCTCGACCAACTGCGTCAACCCGCCCAGCGGACCGTACGCTCTGAATCTCGACGGCGGCTGCGATACTCTGGTTTCACAAATAATTGATCTTTCGTCGGCCTACGGCGCGACCATTGCCTATTATTATCAGTGCGGTGGTGGAGGGGGAACTCCCGGCGTGGGCGACAATTTGGTCCTTCAATACAAGAATTCCGTCGGCACCTGGGTGGATATGAATACCCATGAAGGCGGGCAGGGTGACATGAACACTTTCGAGCGGGTTTCTCTCGCTCTTCCGATGGATGCCGCTCACGCCAATTTCCAACTGCGGATGATTTCTTTTGGGTCGGGCGAAGGCATGGACGACTGGTTTGTCGACAACCTTCGTTTCGATTTCTCGCCGAGTATGTCGGTCACGCCTGCGGAAATAACGACTCAACTTATGGTTGATCAGGCAGTTGATAATCAAATAATGATAAGCAATGCCGGTCCCGGCACTCTGGAGTACTGGATTAAGAACATGCCGGTTTTCAACCGTGGGTTCAATTATGATGCGCTTGAAGCATTGGGAGAGGTTGAACCGGCTCGTCGTGAGTACAGCGAAGAATTCCTGGCATACGAAGATATCAAGGGCACCGATGATCCGCGAGTGGGCTATCCTGTCACGCGCAACGCGGGCGGTCCTGATCAATTCGGCTATTACTGGATTGACTCCGATGAACCGACCGGACCGACGTTCGACTGGATCGATGTATCCACCACCGGCACCAATATCACGTCCGGATTGAAGGACGACAGTTATATCGGGCCGTTTGATCTGGGCTTCGATTTTCCGTACTATGGACTAACGTACAGTCAAATCTACGTGGCATCCAACGGCATGATTGGCTTCGATTCGACCGGGCTGAAATCCCGTTATAAAAAGCCGATCCCGACCGATTCTTTGCCGAACAACATGATTTGCTGGCTCTGGGACGACCTCAATCCTACCGATTCCGATGTTCCCGAGGCGCGCGTCTATATGGACACGACCGGCGGACAGTGTGTTTTAATGTTTTCCAACTATCCGGAATACGGCGCGTCGGCCGGTGATGTCATTAATGCCGAAGTCATTCTGATGCCCGATGGTTCCATTAAAATCCAGTATCTCGATTTCGGAAGCGGCTTCGATATCGGTTCCGGGACAATAGGGATTGAAAACAATGACGGTACCGACGGGCTGGAAGTAGCTTACCTGACCGAGTACATACATGCCAACCTGGCCTTGCAGTTCTATTGTCCGTCGCAGTGGCTGATTGTGGAGAGTCCCAGCGGCATTATTGCTCCGGGTGAAGCGGATATGATATGGTATCATGTTTCTTCTGAAGACCTCGATACCGGAGTTTATGTCACAAATATTTGCATTACCAGTAATGACCCGGCGCCGGACAAAGCGACTTTGATTATCCCGGCGCAGCTCACCGTAAGCGATACCCCGCCGTGGGTTTGCGGTGACGCGGACGATTCCGGCGAGATTAACCTGGTGGATATATTGGCTGTGATCGATTTCGTTTATAACGATGGACCGGAACCGGCCAATATGGAAGCATCTGACGTCGATAATTCCGGGTCGCTGAACCTTGTTGATATACTTGTTATTATCGACTTCGTCTACAATGACGGGCCGGAACCATCCTGCCAATGATAGAAGCAATATTTGAATATAAGACAGCCTTTCGGGGCTGTCTTTTTTTATCTGATCTCAAAAAGTAAAGGTTGACATCAAAAAGGTTGACAAATTATACTTATTTAAGCGTAATAACTTAACACCTTCACTTATTTTTCGAGGATTCGAATGGGAAATCCTGCCGCCCGTATGGGCGATACGGCCAAGACGTGCAACGATCCTGCCGATATGCCGGTCGGGACGGTTATTGGGACCGGTGTAATGGTTCTGATCAATAATATGCCCGCTGCGAGAAAAAACGATCAAATAGTCGGAATAGATACGCATATCGTGATGGTTCCGTCGCCGGGCGGACCGGTCCCGACGCCGTTGCCGCACCCATTTATGGGCATAATCGATAACAATGTGTCATCGTCGGTAAAAATTATGGGTCAGCCGGCGGCCTACAAGGGCAGCACGGCTTCGAATACGCCCTCGCATATCCCCATGCCCCCGGGCACGGCCTTCCAGAAACCCCCGTCGAACAAGGGCGAAATCATGATGGGCAGCCCTAATGTGATGATCGGTAACGGCGGTGGGGGTAGCGGCGGAGGCAGCGGCGGTGGATCAGACACCAAAGCCAAAGTCGATAAGCTTGAAGAAAAAGAAGGCCATAAGCTCGATATAAAATTCGTGGATAAAGGCGGCAAACCTATAGGCGGGGCCAAATTCGAAATAAAGGACCCCGATGGCAAAAAAAGCGAAGGCATCCTGACCGGCCAGATTAAGAAAGGCGGGGTCAAAGAAGGCACCCATGAAGTAAAACTCAAGGCCATAACCGAAGTGGCCTGGTCGACCAAAAAAGCCAAGGTCGGCGACGAGGTTAAAATGAAGGCTAAATTCGCCGGGGTCGAGTCGGGCGGCAAAGCTGAATTCCATATATTTCGTAAAGATATCGGGTCGGCCGATGATGCCTATGATATGATCGAGGCCGATATATCCGGGGATAAAACCGAGGCTCAGTGGGCATTCGAATATCGTGACGACGATGGTGATCCCGGGGTTGGGAAAGAAAAGGCCTCGAAGTATTCCAATCCCAGGTTTTATTTTGTCGTGAAAGCGGACGGCATGCAGGCGCGGTCTGATTTTCTTAAACTGACCGATGATCTTGAAATCGAACTGACCGACGAAAACGGCGACCCTATTAAAGATGAGGAGTTCCAGGTCCGTCTGGCCGATGGTCAGGTTAAAAAAGGCAAAACCGATGATCACGGCAAAGCCACGATTAAAAACGTCCCGGTTCAAAAAAGCCAGGTTGATTTTCCGAAACAGTCACAAGCCAAAAAGCTACCCGAATAACCTATGGTACAAAAGGCAAACGCTACAACCTCAAGTGTAATTTTCTGTTTTCAGACCTGCCCCGGGGTGGATTCCAAATATATTATCAAAGCCGGTCCCGCCAAAATAAAAGGTCAGGCAAAACCGGTTAAACCGAGCGGCAAGGGTTATTACGGCATTAAAATGACTCCCGGTGATACGGTCGAATTTAATTTATTCGATACCGACTATAAAATCCGATGCGAGTCCAACGTCGTGCTTGAGGTCAATAATCCCGATGAATTTCCGATCACGTCCTGGCAAAAGCTCGGTCCGGAGAACAAACTCCCCGGAATTCAGAGGCGACTTCAGATTCTCGGCTATTACCCCGCCCGGGTGGACAATAAGAATGGAAAGATCACGGAGCACGGTGCGCTCGGATTTCAGGCCGATAACAAACTCCGCACCGATGGTGAAGTCGGCCCTAAGACAAAAGATAAACTTAAAAAAGTTATTAAAAAGAAAAACAAATCGAAGAAGACCCTTGTAGTGCGCCGAACGCTGGTCCGTTTTCTTCGGTCGCCCGACAAGGACGACCCGGAAGTCTGGTCCGGCAATCCTGACGGTTCCGGCCCCGATCTGGACGATCGCGGCTTTATCAAGGTCAAATCGTTTGGTTTTAAGCTGCCCGGTCCCGTCCTGACTATCAAACGCAATACCACTTGCCGGATTAAGGTCCTGCGCGAGTTTATTTCCAATGATGCACTTCTGGAAGCGGTCAGCAGTGATGAAGACGTTGTCAAAGTGAAAAATGCGGTTCTGCCAAAGCAAAAGCATATTAACCTGGAACTTACGGCCGGGGCCATGACCGATGGAAAACCCAAAACCGCGGTTATTTCGATCATGTATAAAAAAGACAAAAGCTCTGTCGAAATCGGGAAGCTCCAGGTTATAGTCATGCCTAATATAACGCGCCTGGTGCGACCGGTCTGGGTGACAATCAACGGGACGGCTCCCGGTGCGGTTGGAGATAAGGCCGGATTCCGGCAGGCTTTCAGGGTAGTCAATACTGTCTGGAAACATTATGGTATTTATTTCCATTTCCTCGGATGGCGGGAAAAGGCGGTAACTGGTTTTACCGCTGCCGGCAAAGTATCTACGGTTGGCGGCGGTTTAAAAACGGAATTTAATAAAATGTCGAACGCCAAAGACACATCCAATCGCAATACCGAGCAAAACAAGATAAATTTGTATATCGTTAAAGATATGAGCGGAGCATACGGTATCACATACGATGCCATAGATTTCAGCTGGCCCAACGGTATAGCTTTAAAAAAGAACGACAACTGGACCAAGACCGGCATTGACCTGGCGCATGAGCTGGGGCATTTCATCGGACTGGCCGACTGTGTCACCGCCAATAAATGCGTTCACGCCGAGGACGATCCCGACGACAACCATAAAAAGAAAGACATCTGGTCGCTGCGACGTTTGATGTACGGTGGATGGCCGGCGACCGACCGCACCGAAGGTTTTGCGCACAATGTCGGCTATGGACACGGGCAGTACGGCTGCGTGGTCAGCGTGCGCAACCTGCCTCAGGATAAACCGGATAATGAATTACAAAACGGCCGCAAGCATATGCTGTCGAACAAATTTTATAAAAAATAGCGGGCCATGGGGAAAATATTTTATGCACTCATGCTGTTGCTTTTTGTCTCCGGATGCGCCGCTCCGGAAAAAGAAAAGGACGTAAATATGGAAGCATCCGCAAAACTGGATGATCTGAAAAATATGGTTCTCGAAGATAACTGGGATGCCGCCGACCTGGCCGAAGAGCTCGGCGCCGAAGCCGTCCCGACTCTCACGGACCTGATGCAGAATAAAAATCCCGAAATCCGCAGTCTGGCGCTGAACTGCCTCGATCTGACGGGCGATGAATCCGCTCTTCCCATAATCGTGGAATCGTTGAAAGACCCCGACGACAACGTCCGCTCCACCGCCATGCAGGCGCTCGAAGCGAGGTACGATAAGACGGTGCAAAAACAGATGGTCGAAAATCTGAACAATCCCGATCCGGCCATACGAGGCGGGGTGGCGCTTCTGCTGGGCAACCTCGGCGGTGAGAAAACGTCACAGCCGCTGTACGACAGGCTGGAAAAGGAAACCGATGCCGATGCCGGGCGGGATATCAGACTGAGCCTCGCCAAACTCGGCGACGATAAGTACAAAGAAGAATTCGCGTCAAATCTGGACATACCCGACTCGAAGGTCAGATATAAGGCGATTGAGGATTTGCGATATATTGGCGACAAGAACCTGGCCAAATATCTTCTGCCCGCTCTTTCTGATACTGGCGAAGTATTCAATATCGGCGACAAGGATCGACCAGTATACGGCCGGGTGTGTGATGCCGCCATAATGTTGCTGGGAGAGTGGTTCGAAAAACCGTTTTCATACGAAGTTGTCGATTACAGAAGATATACCGACGAGGAAATCGAGGAAGCCGTAAAATTCCTGAAAGGGCTGGGAGGGCAGAAAGATGAAGAGTAATCGTTTTTTATTCGACCTGCCTCGGGGCTGGGAAGACCAGACGGTATATATTTTCGAAGGCCCCAAAGAAGGCGATAACGAACACCGTCTGGTGATGTATCTCGACCGCCAGCTTCAGGATGCCGACATCATCAGTTTCGCCCGTTCCAAAACATCTCCGATTGTGGACAATCTGTCGGGCGTGGAAACGCTGAAAGACGAAGAAGTGACGCTTGAGGACTGTAACGCTTGCTACGAGTTCGTATATAAATGGATAATGGCGGAAAATCTGGCCTATTATCATAAGTACATTTTTGTAATTAAGGACGGTATCGGCTTCACGTTTTCCTGCCGTTTTACCAAGGCAACATACAAACTCCTCGGGCACCAGATGAATGAAGTCGTGGAAGCGCTGGTGCCGGGGACCTACGAAGTGGTCGAAGAAGATTAGTGCCCGATCTTAAGTACAACAAAGGAACCGACGAGGAACACGAAGTAAAACTGGAATCCTCTCTGGTTTCCGCCGGGTGGGACAATACCGGAGCCTTCACGGGCGGCACGGCCGCGTTTTATATTAAGACGGCTTTTGTCGGCGAAGGAGCGCCGATAAAAATCACAGGCAAGAGCAGCAAAGGCAAGAAGCTCGGTAATATCACCGGCGAAGTGAGGAGCAACTCCTATACTGGCAAGTTCGATATTCCCGAAGATATCGAGCTCGGCGACGAAATTTATTTCAAATACAAGCTTTCAAAAAACAGCATAGACGGCGAGTCCGAAGCCATACCCGTCTTTCCCGCACCGGTTTTAAAGAGCATGAAATGGTCGCAGGAGGAAGCCCGGCGCGGGGAAGTGTTAACTCTTAAGGCCGAATTCGACAAGGTCGATAATGACACCGATGCCGTCCTGACGATTTATGAGTACGATGAAGACAAAGCTCACGACAAGATCACCGAGATGGATGTTAAAATCGAAGGAAAAAAGATCGAAGTCGAGTGGGAGTACGAATATCACGAGGACACCGACGATATCCCCGATGACGAAGAGAAGAAACGGTACGGCGGAAGTTACAATCCACCGGAATATTTTTTTACGGTGAAAATAGATGAATTCGAACTGGGCAATAATCAGGAATCGGGCCTGCTGAAATTCAAGGACTGGGTAGAAATAGCGCTAAACGACAATCTTGGCCGACCGGTCACGGATGAGGATTATGTCCTGACTCTACCCGACGGCTCGGAAAGAAAAGGTACACTCGATAAAGACGGACGGGCGATAGAAAAAGATATTCCTCCCGGCAAAATCAATATTGAGTTTCCCAATCGTAAGGGTGGCGTCCTGTCCGACGAAGAAACCAAAAAACTCAAATCGGAAGAATCCGAGACCGAGGACGATTCTTCGGATGAATCAGAAAATACGCAGGAAGCTAAGGACCCATCGTCATAAATATGTGTAGGTGCTTTGGTACGGGAATTATGTTGAGGAAAAATTAAATGGCCGGCCCAACTTCCAAAAAGACAATCGTCCCCTCCGGGGGAGTACAATACCTGACCAGCTATGGGACAATAAGAGTCGCGTTCGCGGCCTATAGTTTTTTTAATCAAAGATCCCTTATCGAAACCCCTCTGGTCGGCAAAAGCCGGGGCGGCCTCGTGAACAAATGGGTCTATGCCTATTATGTTCGCAGCAAGAATGAATACATACTGGCCGCCGAAGTGTTTATCAAGGATGGTTCCAGCTACGAAGTCGTCTATTCGCCCGATATGAGCAAGGCGCGTCAGGAACGCAGGCAAAAGGTCACCGGAACCAGGGGTTATATTGATCTCGACGAATCAGAAGGTCGCGAAAAAAATTCGGGTTATTATTTCGTGGCCAGTCCGGTGCCGATGACCAAAAAGGCTCTGGACAAGCTGATGGAGAAACGTACGATCCTGTATCGTCTGGGGGACTATTCGGTAAAAAGTTACCCCAATGATCCCCCCGTTATATTTGAAGTCAAAGAGCCGTTCGATCTCGCGGTTGAAATTCATGAAGATTACATAGGCAAACTCGATGCCTGGGAAGCTTTTATCGGCGATGAAACACGTCAGGCGAAGTTGTTTATTGCCTCTACTTTGAAAAACTGGATAGGTGATGACGGCAAGGATCCGGCCGACATCAAACGCATGTTGAAAAAAGGCGAGCCCGACCAGGAAATTAAAAGCTATATAAGCGGTGAAGCAAGTCGTCGGAAAGCTGCTGAGCAGTCTATGGAACATTTGGCTTATGAGATTTCATTTCCTGAATATGAAGCGGTCGAACAATCGGCGATGGCCGGAGGGAACCTCGGCATCGGTACATTAATGCTTTTCTGGGGCATTGTGAGCGAAGGCATGTGCCGCACGGCTCCGGGGAGAGCTGTAGCTTATAATCTCGTTTCCGATAAGAATAATTTTCTTTCGACAGTCATATTTCCTGATGAGGCCAAAGACTGGTCGATGGTCTTCGGTGACTTCGCCGATACGTGGGCGGCCTCGCTGGATGTGGTCGGCGAGTTGATTCCCGCCAAGATAAAAAAACTTATGGACGCGGCTAAGTCAGGGACTTTCTCTGCGACTGAAAAAGTACAGATGTATCTAAAGAATTTGAGTATTGAGACGACATTGAAGGGTGATTCCAGGCTCATTCATGAAAGGCTGGAAAAAGGGGAACGACCCACGGCAGGTCTTAAAAAACAAAAGCGCGCGAAAGTTATTAATTCATTTAAGAAGTTGTCCAAAAAGGCCGACGCTGTCATGCCCGACTATACCGTGCAGGCCAAAAAACAACTCAATCTTGCCGAGAAATATCGCGGTGCCAAATCAAATATTGACTATATAGGAAAATCTGTCGGCTTTGTGCTTTACGTCGCTAATTTTATATCGGCCATCGAGGATTTCTGGAACTCCTATCCTGATACGAAAGATAAAAAGCTGTTATCCGTGGTTGGTGCCGGAAGCGATATTTTTGCCCTCGCCAGCGGTGTGGCTGAGGCTTATATGGAAAAGAGAGCGGCTCTTAAGGCTGCCAAAGCTCTGGGAGCTCTCGGGGGAGCGGCCAATGCCGTATCGGGTGTGATTGATATGCTGGAGAGGATGGAACAGGGTGTCCATTCGGCAGTTAAAACCAAGGACTACGGCAAAGCGGTTGGGATGGGTATCAGCGCGGTTGGCGCGGCAACATCGGCCTTTGCCGGAGGTATCGTCCTCGTCAAAGCTCTGTCAGGCGGGGCGCTTTTTAGCGAAGCGGTCGCTTGTGGTATGACGCTCGGGACAGTCGCCGGAATTATCGGCGTTGTCCTGATGCTGGCCGGTAGTCTTTTGGTGGCGTGGTTGTCTCGCTCCAAATATCAGGAATTTGCCGAACACTGTTTTCTGGGCGATGATTATGGCGACGAAATTCATCCTGACTGGTCGACCGTTAAATTCGGAGCCAAAGGGTCTTATGCGAAGCAAATGGCGGCCCTTTATGATTTGATTATCATGTTTAATGTGGTAATAGTAACCGCCTTGCGTGAAGAACTCGGTTATTCTTACAATACTTATACATCAAAGGGCTTCAGGATTAAGATAACACCGGGGCTTTTTGACCAGGATACCTGCAAGTTCATCGTCAGCCTGCAGGTCGATGAGTACAGCGTCTGGAATAAATTATATCTTAAACAAGATAATTTAAAACTTCCTTTCGACGGACCCGGCTGCGTTTTGAATAAAGATAAAAGCGGCAGAATATCCCTGATAACGTACACTTGGTCCAGGGACGACAAACATTACGTCAGAACAATCCCGCAAAACTCCTACGAATATAAATTCGATTACAATTACAAAGTAACTTTGCAATACAGCGGCCGCGATCATATGGGCCGCCGTCAATACATGGAAAGAACGGTTAAGCAAAAGGGAAGTTTCAGCGGACGCGGCCATTATGATAAAACGATGCAAGATGTTGACATCGAACGCGCCGGATAAAATTAGGGCAAAATCCCTAATATCTCGATATTTTTGACAATTACCGATGTATAATTGACAGATATAAATCTTGACTTTGAATTGGGCCGAAACTATTTTTTATGTTTAGAAAAAGTCTTCAGGGAATGGCATTCTTGGCGTAGATTCGGCAAACAAGCAACGCTAACAGGGAGTAAAATAGTATATTATGGACATTGCCAATTATTCATCGGATTCCCGGGCGGTTATCAAGGTTGCCCGCGAGGTGGCGACGACCTTTCGACACCCCGAGATCGACGTCGAGCATTTGCTTATTGCCGTCATTCGGCATGAGGGAACCGAGGTCGAATCGATCTTAAACCAGGTCGATAAAAGCCCGGCTTTCATCGAGCACATTGTCGAGACCTACCTGAAAGACCAGTCTTCGCGTTCCAAAGCGAGGGACAACCTTACCATTTCTCCCGGCGTGGAAGAGGTTCTGACCCAGGCGATAGAAGAGAAAAATCGTCTTTATGACCCTCTGGTTGAACCGGAGCACATATTTATCGCCATATTCGACCCTAAATCGAAACTGGCGCCGTACGTCCGTGATAAGATCGACCTGACCAAAGAGGGAATATACAAAGCTATCGCCGAATCCAAGTCGGTCGAAGAAATAACCACCGCGGCGGAAAAAAAGAAAGCAGCGGGTGAACCTGAAACAGGCGAAAAGTCGGCCCGCGAAGTGGCCGGATCGCTGCGGTATTGCATCGACCTGACCAATCAGGCAGCGGCCGGGCAGTTCGATCCGTGTATCGGACGCGATCGAGAAATCCAGCAGACAATTCAGATTCTATTACGTCGCCGCAAAAACTCCCCGGTGCTGGTCGGCGGGGCGGGTGTCGGCAAGACGGCTATCGTCGAAGGTTTTTCAATGGCCGTCATAAACAAGCAGGTCCCCAAATCGCTTCAGGACGTGCGCGTTCTTGAAGTCGACATGGGCGCCATGGTGGCCGGAGCTAAGTATAAAGGCGAGTTCGAAGAGCGGTTTAAAGCCTTGATCGGGGAAGTCGTCAAGAGCGGCGGCAAGGTCATTCTATTCATAGACGAGATACACACGATAACCGGTGCCGGATCGACCGGAGGCGGAATGGATGCTGCGAATCTCATTAAACCTGCTCTGGCACGCGGGCAGTTGAGGCTGATTGGGGCCACAACGGAAGAAGAATATATCAAGCATCTCGAAAAAGACAAAGCGTTGGACCGTCGTTTTGAAAAGGTCAAAATCGAGCAGCCCAGCTATGAATCTTGTGTGCGGATTGTCAAAGGCGTTGCTCCCAAGTACGAGGAACATCACAAGATCAAGTTCACCGAAGACGCCATTGCGGGATCGGTCAAGTTCGCCATGCGTTATCTGAGCGAACGGAATTTGCCCGATGTCGCACTCGACGTGGTCGATGAGGCTGCGTCGCAGTTCGCGACTAAAAAAGAATACACCGAAGCGAACTTCCCGGTGGTCGAAGAGCATATAAAAGAAATGGAGAAACTTCTGGCCGATTGCGAGGGCAAAGACCCCGAGAAGGACAAGGAGACATTCGTAAAGTTATATGACCGGTATGAAGCCTTTTCGCTCGGCATGGATATGCTCGACGAATACTGGGGCTATCGAGTGGAAACCTCTGCCAAAGGGGGAGATGAATGATGGATCGACCAAAATTCGATGATATAAAGAACGATTTCGAGAAATATAAAAGCAAGTTCGACGCGATTAAAGATGTCGTCGCGAACGTCCAGCCGATAATCGACGACGCCGATATCGCCTCGGTTATTGCCCGACGAACCGGTATCCCGGTTTCGAAAATGATGACCGCTGAAAAAGACCGACTTATACATATGGAAGAGTTTCTGTCCAAGAAAATTGTCGGTCAGGAAAAAGCCATCAAAGCTATCGCCAACGCCGTGCGCAAATCGCGGGCGGGTCTTAAGCTGGCCAACCGTCCGATGGGGTCGTTTTTGTTTCTGGGGCCGACCGGTACCGGGAAAACATACCTGCCAAAACTTCTGGCGGAATTCCTGTTCGACGATAAAAACGCGATGGTGCGGCTGGATATGTCCGAATTCATGGAGCCGCACTCAGTGGCCAAGATGATCGGTGCCCCTCCGGGGTATGTCGGTTATGAAGCGGGCGGCCTTTTGACCGAAGCCGTCCGGCGCAAACCGTTTTCGATAATTTTGTTCGACGAAGTCGAAAAAGCCCACCCCGACGTTTTTAATGTGCTGCTGCAGCTGCTCGACGACGGCCGTCTGACCGACGGGCAGGGGCGTACGGTTAATTTCTCCAATACCATGGTGGTACTTACATCCAATTACGCAGCCGACAAGATTCTCGATGCCGACCGCGAAGGCCGTGACGTCAATATGGAGGAGGTCCGGTCGTTCATATTTACTAAATTCCGACCGGAATTTCTTAACCGTCTCAACGATATTATCGTATATCATTCATTCACCCAGGAACAGGTCGAAATGATTGCCGGTCTTGAGTTCAAGGGTGTTATAGCTATGTTAAAAGACCAGAATATCGAGGCGGAGTTAAGTGAGGCCGCCCGGAAAAAAATCGGCGCCGACGGTTATACCATTGAATTGGGTGCCCGCCCGATACAACGAACCATCGAACGCGATATAGTAAACAAGCTGTCGGTTGATATCATTACAGGCCAGGTTAAGTCCGGTGATAAAGTATCGATCGACGTTGAAAACGATGTCTATACATTTAACGTTATCGGGAAAAAGTAAACAAACAATATAAACCCCAGGGAGGATTGCATGGCGAAATTTATCCTCGGTGCAACAGAGAAGGTCAAACGGGACGATTCAATCCCGGTCGAGCTTCTGCCTTCGAACAAGCTGTTGTACGCCGCCAAGCTGAATAACGAAGAAGACGCCGACGCCACGCCGGTTCGTTGCAACAATCTCAAGGAAGTTTTCGAAAAATTCCGGCCGTCGTTCGACGTCGAACTGGATTCGACGGAAGGCGAACCGGTTAACGCCGAATTCGAAATCAAGGCCATGAAGGATTTCACGTCCAAGGAGCTAATCGAGAAAGACAACTACCTTTCGTCGGTGTACTACGGCAAAGAAATTTTGTCTGATCTCGAAAAGCAGTTGAAGAAAAACAACGCCCTTATAAAGACGCTTAACGACAAGGAAAAGAAAGAGGCGTTGTTGAAAGTGGCCAATTATTACATTGACCTTTTGACCGAATAAAAGTGAGGTTTTGATAAATGGGTGAAGAAGAAAAACAAATGCAGCCGGAACAGGCTCCTGCCGCAGAAGCACAGGCCGCAGAGCCCAAGGTTGCCGAGAAAATATCGGATGAAGAATTTGCATCACTGATGGGCGATACCTTCGGCGATTTCAAAAAACTGGCATCGCTGTTGCCGTCGTTCAAAACCAGTGATGGTGATCTCGTGCGAGGGGTCGAATGGCTTGACCCCAAAAAGGACTTCCAACGCAAAGAGTTTCTGACCAAAGGCGAATACGCCAAACAGCGTCAGCTGTTGGGTCAGAGGCTTAAAATGTGGGTGGAAAGCCTGTCCAGGAGCAACAACCTGGATGATGTACGCAAGTCGATCAACGCCGAAGCCACCAAACTTGAAACAAATCTCGAAAAGAACATGAAAAAGGTCCACCGGGCCAGCCGGGAACTGGAAACGACCTACCGCGCAATCGATAAATTTTTCGCGAATGCTCAGCAGGAGCCGGATGAAAAGGTCAATGCCTATTTCGCCAACATCGGCGTCGACCGTTTGACAGACCCGGACGACAAGGAAAAATTCGAGGAGTTGTGTAAATCGGTGGCCGATCTTTATCGCGAATGGAGTGTCAAGGAATGTTTCTCCATGGCGGTAATCCCCGGCTATCTGGGAAGCGTCGAAAATATCGACAATTTCGCCCGTCAACTCGGGTTTGCGAACAAGCTGCATATCATGACCGATCTGCCCAATTTCGAATCCTATGAAGAGGTCATGGAAATGCTGGACGATCCCAATTACGCTAACCTGATGGGCTCGGATGCGTATAAGCAATACGTTTCGGTGTTCGCCAATTACGTTCAGGCGCGAACGGCCAATCAGTTCGAAGACGAGGATATGTGGGTGCCGCCGTCATCGGTCGTGGCCGGTTTGATGTACAAAGGTGACACTACCGTCGGTATGCAGCAGCCTTCGGCGGGTTTCAAGTACGGCAAAGTGGCCGATGCCAAGTACATTCGATTTAAAGCCAATCAGCCCGACGCCAGCAAGATCAACGAAAAAGGCGTTAACCCGATGGTCAGCTTCGAGGGTTCGGCCGTGTCGATGGGCGCCGCGACTCTATATAACAAAGAGACGTTTAACGTCTATTCGATTCGCCGGACTTACGATTACGTATATAAGACGCTGCGCAATTATTTGAACAAGCAGACGTTTTCGGTTATCGACCAGAAGTTTATCGACACCATGCGTAAAGACATCGACAAATTTATGAAAGCGATTTCCGGCGGCGACAACATCCTGCAGGATTACAAAGTCGAAATTTTTGCCGACGATGAAATGCGCAAAAACCAGGAAGTCGACATCAGGGTTGCGTTGAATCCGAAATACCCGGCCCGGACTTTCAATATCGAGTTCACGGCCTGGAATGAAGAAAACCAGACAAGCGTCAAAGATAAATAAGCGAATAATTAATAACCGTATAACCAATTCACTAAGGGAGAAACGCAATGGCACGGAGACCAGTTTTGGAAATCGACGGCGTTGTGTATAAGAATGTCTACCACGTCTCATACCAGCTCTATACCGCCAAGGATGAAACGGGCCGTCCATCGGATCGCGCTCATGCCGGTACCATCAAGATCACCCGTGAATCCGACGAAAATAGCGACATCTATCGCTGGGCCACCGATTCCAGTAAACCCAACTGGAAAGCCGGTAAGGTGCAGTTCAAGACCCCGGATGATTCCGCGATGAAGGAATTGGCCTGGGAAGAAGGATTCATCACTGCCTACAAAGAAACAATTCCCCATGTCAAGAACAACCCGGACGATCAGGTTTTCGAGGAATTCGAAATTTCCTGTCATAAACTGATGGTCGGCGGTGTTGAACTGGATAATCGCTGGGAAGAATAGCCCTGCGTTGAAATTCGGGACGGGGCGGCTGCCTCGTCCCGTTAATTTGCAATATTAAGAACGGATAATAGTCATGAGTATCGCGGGAACCTCGGCGGATTGCACCATCCTGGTTGATGGTAAGCAACTCACATACGATGTATCCAATATCGAACTGGATCAGTACATTGACAAACATCACGAATTGAAAGTAAAAATTCGCGACGTCGGGGTCGTATCCGCAGCGGAGGACATAGAAGACCCGACGCCGTATATGGATTTTCTCGGGAAATCCATATCTGTCAAGATCAAGCCGACCGGTCATGATGTCGATGAAAAGCTGGAAATGGAATTTGTCGGCGTAGTAACCGGAGTGAATATAATTAACGGCGTCAACGGCATTAATATTTACGAAATACAGGCGTCCAGCCCGACTATAGGTTTGGACGGGGCGAAAGTCAACTCGTTCCATTTCGACCAGAGCGCCAGCGATATTATAAGCTCCATCGTTGGCTCGTACCCGATGACCGTGGGCAACGTGGACAGCACCCCGGGGACGTACAAGTACAGCGTGCAGTATCACGAGACGGATTACGAATACGTGATGCGCCTGGCCACGGCCAAAGGCTTGTTCGCGTTTTACGACGGCAAGGAATTTCGGGCCGTAAAAGCTTCGAGCTCCGACGTTGTAAACCTAGCCTGGCGCAATACATTGAGGTCTTTCAATTTCAATCTCGGGACGGCTCCCTATAATTTTTCCGCGGCCGTCTTTAATTACACACAGTCGAAGACGTTTTCGTCGGATAGTAAATCTTTGCGGTCCGATTCGGCTTTGTCAGATACATCGAACAAAGCCCCGGAAGCATCGAAAAAAGTTTATTCCAAATCTTCTGCGAAAATAATCTCATCGGTGGAAGCGACCGGGGACCTGGATAATATTCTAAAGCAGGAAAAGCAAAACGCCATTGGCAGGATGATCAAGTGCACCGGTGAGTCGATCGTTCCCAAAGTGGCGGTTGGCCACTGCGTTCATGTTAAAGGTATGGGGAAAATAGACGGCGATTACTGGGTGACGACAGTCCGTCACCGGTTCGACGAGGCCGGGCAGTACTATAATGAATTCGATAGTGTCCCGCTCGACACCGCGGCCCCAACGTATCCGATCAAGAGAAAAACCGGAACCATGCTCCAGACGGCCATTGTGGTCGATAATAACGACCCGGAAGGACTGGGGCGGGTCAAGGTGAAATACCCCTGGCTGGATTCCGAGGAATCGGATTGGGTCCGGGTGGGAACGCCTCATGCCGGAGGCGGCCGGGGCTGGATAAGTACGCCGGAAATAGACGATGAAGTACTGGTGGGATTCGAGCACGGTAACCCGGATGAACCGGTCATAATAAACTCGCTATACAACAAAGACAGCGCACCGCACCCGGATCATAAAGACGATAAAAATAATATAAAGCTTTTTGCCACCAGAGGCGGCAACGGTCTTATTATCAACGACACCGACGGATCACAGTCGATTACTATCGCCCAGGGCGATAATTCCATCGTGCTGACACTGGACGGACCGAAAATTTCGATAGAGAGCTCGGGAGGCGACATTTCCTTCAAATCCAACAATTTTAAAATCGAAGCTGACAGCAAAATAGAAATTAAGGCGGGGAGCGACCTGAAACTGGAAGGCAGCGCCAATGCGGAATACAAGGCCGGCGCGGAAAACAAAATTTCCGGGGCCAAGGTGACTGTCAGCGGCAACCCTATCGCTCTCAACTAATCGGCTATGGAGTACTTAGCGCTGCCATTGGTGTTACGCGACGGATACTTCCGCCGGGCTTCCATACACGATTCGATTTCATACGCAATTGCATTGATATTGAGTACCCATCCCGGGCAAATGCCGTTCGATCCCGAGTTCGGCTGTGCCATATGGAACAAGGAGTACTCCGACATATATTCGTCCGACAAGGCCGAAATACGCGCCAGTCTGCGTAATGCCATCGGTAAATACGAAAAGCGATTATACGACGTATCCGTTAATTTTTCCGTCGCCGATCGTAAATCGGTCAAAAACCTTGGCATAGTCGTCAAGGTTTCCGGGCTTTATATGGACGGAAAAGAAGAACAGAAGTTTGAAGCCAGTTATAATCTGGGATAAATCAACTATGGAAAAATCACGAACCCGTGAACAGATTTTCGAACAGATGCACCGCGAGATGCGCATCTGGAATCCCGAGGTCTCCGAATCGCCGGACCGGCTCGATCCGATTTTGAAGATCATGCTCAACCTGTACGCGCATCAGCTGGAGCGCATCGACAAACGGATCGACGTCACTTGGGAGAATACGGTGGTGTCTCTTATCCGCGCCATGTGTCCGGAGAGCCGCCGCTGGCCGATCCCGGCGTATACCGTCATGCGCTGCAAGCCGCTCGATCCGGTCGTCGAAGTTGATCCTCACAGCCGGTTTTTCTATAAAGAGAAACGCGAAGACGGACAGACTTTCTTCTTCTCGTCCCTGCGCAAGGAGAAGCTGGTTGCGGCGGAAACCAAACACATGTTTCTTTTAATCGATCATGAACTGGTCGATTTGTCACCGAAGGAACCGGTCGAGGGAGAGGATTCGTACACCGAACCGGTGAAGATACCGGTCGGTACGCAGGCCCGGTTGTATGTCGCCGTCGATTTTACCGGCAACCCGTCGGAATTCAAGGATTCAGTTGTATTCGTGAACGGAGTTCCCGACGCCGTCCGGCAGCTGCGCTGGGGCCATTGGTACCCTGGCACGAATTTCGGTGAGTTTTATACCGATGTTTCTTTCTGTCCCGGTTTGGATTGTAATATTGACGATATATTTTTCAAGGATGGAAGGCCGGTAAATTGGGGCGGGATGCGCTCCACCGGCGATGTCTTTACCAATCTCAACGACAATCTGGTGGTGCTGCCGGAATCATTCGCTTCAACGTGGGAGCTCGGGCCGCCCGATCAAAAGCTGGTCGACAAACTGGCCCAGAAGTCTATTACTCTCGAAGAAGGTGACCGCTTTTACTGGATTCGCATCGACCTGCCTGTCGGTGGGGACCGAACCGCATTGAGCGGGTTATCAGGTTTGTACTTTGATGCCTTCATCGCCGTCAATAAGTATGAAATGAAATTGTTTAAGCATACCGGCGGCAACAAACTTTTGGAAATAGAAATCCCTGAAAACGTCGATGACATCGTCGATATCGTCGAAGTCACCGACGCCAGGGGTACCGAATATATTCCTTCTTACGAAATCAAGACCAATCCGGACCAGCGGGTATATTCAATAGAAGAGCATAACGGGCATTTGGTACTCTGGTTTGATTTTTCGACCCGCCTGGAGCCGGTGCCGGACAACATAACTGTGGTCTATTCCACGACCGCCGGAACCGATGCCAACGGTATTGACCCCGGCCTGATTTGCGAACTGTACGAAAGCCATCCGGGTATCGTATCGGCCGAGAATATAACAACGTCGGCGGGGGCCATACCGGCCAAATCAGCCGAACAGATTATGCTCGAAGTCTCCAATCGTCTTCGCGGACGCGACCGGGCAATCAGCTTTCAGGACGTGGCTAACTGGGCTATGACGTATGACAACCGAATCAAGAAAGCTGTGTGCCGCAGCGGCGTCAAGAAGGGTGCCTACGGGGTGCATAGATGCATCAAGGTCGCAGTCAATGTCAACAAAGATGATTTTTACAGCGAGGATGAACTGCACCTGCTGAAAAAGCGGCTGGAAGCTTTCCTGAAATCGCATTCGTCGGTTAATGCACAGTATGACGTGGAGATGGTCGTCTGATGCCCGGCACAAATGAAAAAATTATGCCGGACTTTTGTTCCCGGCGCCATCCGTTTCATTTTGTCACGGCCGTCAACCTGCTGATGAAAATGGGCATCGACCCGTTCACGATACAAATTCGGGCCGAGGGTGAGTACGAAAATTATCGGGGTCAAGTGCACGGTCAATCACCCGATCCTGGAGCGGTGCTCAGGCCCGATACGAAGATAACACTCAACGTAGGGTATTCCAGCGCCGTCGATTTGTTTCCGTACCAGTTTTTCTACGGCTTTAAAGGCATTACCGAACAAGGCGGCGACGGCTGGGAAAATCAGGCGCGACAGTTTATGGCGCCTTTTGACGGGTCGGTCGTGAAGTACGAAGCGCTGGCTCATTATTTGACACTTAAGTACAAATTCGGTGTCGCCGACCGCACTCAGATTCTTGATTTTCTCGGTCTGTTCGGCTTCAAACCGCCCGATGCCAAAACCATTCCTCTGGATGAACTTATGATCTGGGTCAGCCTGATGCCGGCGTTTAATTTCTGGTCTGGCAACGCCGAGCGGGTCGGCCGGATTATCGGCCTGATTTTCAAATGTGACGTCAGAATATTGGAAAATACCCCCAACACATACGATGTCCCCGTGGATCTGCACTATAAACTCGGTTCCACCGAGGCGGCTCTCGGACGGGATACGATCATCGGTAGTTCTTTCACGGAATTCGATTCGGGCTGTGAGATTCATATCAGGGATCTTCCTCGTGAGCAGTTGATGGAATTTTTGCCGGGACGTCCGCTTCGCAAAAAGCTTGATTGGCTGTTGTCGTTTTGTCTGCCGGGCAGCCTGATTCCGGTAATTTGCGTCTCGGGGCGCCGCGAAGAGCTGAAATTGGGTGCCAAAGAGGAAAAAACCTATCTGGGGTATGCGTCGTATTTATAGGCACTTATGTTAAATATAGACGGTAATAAATGTTATAGACTTGACAAGGCAATTTGAGGAAATTAAATTCGATACCAAACACTGAGGCAACATAATGAGTGACTTGCGGTTATATTCGGTGAACTGGCTCGACGGGATGCTGATCTCGCAAAAGCATCTTAAAGACCAGGAAGCCTATTTTGAAGAGCTTGTGAAATGGCACGCGCAGAGCATCTCCGACTGCTATGGCCTGGTTAAAAAAACCCATTCCGGTAAGCCTTCACTGTCGCTGAATCTGTCGGTCAGCGGGAAGCGTCTCCGGGTTGAGGTCGTGCGCTGTCAGGCCATCACCCCCGACGGAACCTATGTAGAGATAAATGAATCCAACCAGGGAATGGCTGTAGCGGAAGCCACGTTCGGCGAGCCGTTTGTTCCGATTTATCTCGGTATCGATGCCGCCTCCAAAAAACAGGTGGGCGACCCGGATCCCGGCGAAGACCTCCCGCGCAATCCATACCTTTTGAATAATTACGTCATCGGCATCGGAGAACAGCCGAACCTTCCCGAGGGTCAGTTTATCCAGATCGCCGGAGTGGTGATCGAAGAAGGCAACGTCCGCTACGCCGAGAACTATTTCCCGCCGTGCGTGAGCATCGCCGCCGATGATCGTCTGGCCCAGAAAGCAGCCGACTTTAAAAATAATCTGGAGCATTTGCTGTCGTTGTCTTCGCGGGCCTATAAGGCCGTCACCGCAGGCGGTGCGCTATCCGGAGAAAAGACAGCTCTTCAGGAAGCATTCCGGGATACGGTTTACCAGTTCGCTATTCGACTGGCGTCGTCGATGGATGACCTCGTCATTGGCCGTAACGCTCTGCATCCTCTGAATTTCATTATCGAATACAAAAAGATATTTCGTGTGATCACGACCATATTGAATCTAAAGCCCGGCCTTAAGGACTTTCTCAATGAAAAATTCTTCACGCGTCAGACCGAATCGAACGTCGATCGTTTCATTCAGAGCGTGGAGAGTTTCCTTGTCTCCGAATATGATCACAAAAATATCGGCAGTCATCTGGTCGCTATCGATGACATTCTGGGTACACTGCGCGGCTTGATGGGCTTTTTCGCCGAAAGCAAAACCGAAGACCTCGGCGAATACGCTACACCGGAAGACAGCCTGACCTATCAGGGCCGAACCTATAAGCTGTTCACACACAGCAGCAATCGTGTTGAGATGGTCGGCGAATTGTGTTATCTTGTAATAGAAATGTCAGAGCCGCGTCCGGTAGCCGATACGGTGGTACTTATCGCCAAGGATCGTTTTCAGGAAAATCAATGGCGCAACATGCAGGTCCGGCTGGGGATCAATGATTCCCGGGGCCTGGGAGAAACCGACCCGATCGAAGCCGATACCAAGACGTTTAACAATAAAGTGGCTCTTCGGCCGCAGGACATGCTGAGATCGTCCTCAGTCCGTCAGATAACTTTGATATTCCGGGGAGCCGGAGGCTCGAGCGCCTTCGAAAGCCTCGGCAAAATGGACTTAATGATTTATTCCGTCTAACGAGTGAAAGCAGCAGTACGATATGGAAACATATATCAAAGACCTGTTTCGCTACATTGAAACTTACGAGCAAAAGTACGCCGAATTTGACAGTGAGGCTTTTTTCCAGACATACAACGGGATTTATGCAGTATTTCATGCCCTTCGTGAACAGCGCGACCAGGCCGTTCAGGTCGATAATTATTTTCTGAAGAAGATCAAGGCGGTACCGATCAATTCTTCCGATCTGCGCCAGATCACCCTCCAGATACTGATTACATTTTTCGAGTCGGAGGCGGATACCGACGGCCAAACCGACCAGTCATATCATTATATTCGCAGCCTTCGTTCAACCGGCCAGGATGTGCCGTTTTTCTCTGAGCAACTGGTCCCGATGATGTTTCGTGAAGGCGCCTTGAACCAGAACCTCGAATTGAATCTGTTTTTCCTGAATGAAATAGCCCGGTACTTGAACAAATTCGGAAGAAATATCAACGTGAACATTTCCCCGGAAGAATTTGACGGCCTTTCCGAGCCTCATAAGTTTCTGGAATTGATACGCCGACGCATAATAATGGGAAATGATCTGCTCAAGGATCATGGCTCGCTGGAATTCCATTTACAACGAATTAATGCCTTCGAGAAAATCAGTCGGTCAGGCAAACTGGCCGAATATTATCTGACTCATTGGGGATATCTGCAGAGGTCTTCGTTCTGGTCCAAGATTACCGGATTTCTTAAAGAGGCGCGAGGGAAGCTGGTCGGGGTGTTTTCCAACTGGCGCTATTTTAGATTGGTCATGACCCAGCGTAAGCCGGCTTATTTTCTGTACGCACTCCTGATCTTATTCTTTATATGGCTGGCGGTCTATGTGCCTATCGCGTGGAATAATTATAACGACCAGAGATACGAGCAATTTCAAAAACGGGCCGAAAACGTCCGCAGTACGGGCGGCAAATAACTGACGAAAGGCAGGCTTTAGAATAAGTGGGTTTCGCCAAGATATTCAAAATATTTAAAAAAGGCGCCAAGGTAGCTTCCAAACGCAAAGGCAAAGGCGCCGCCGCCGGACCGGCCAAATGGCCGAGCGGAACAAGGATCGGCATTTATGGCCACCACAATTCCGGCAAGTCGGTATATTTCACGGTCCTGAACGAAGAAAGCAAAGTCTCCAAGGACCTTCAGATATCAGTAACCGACAACGCCACTTCGGCGGAGTTCCTGGCCAACCGCCGCAATATCTGGGGGCTGGGGACGTCCAATACCGAGGGAACGGTCGTCGATCAACGCGGCGAACAATTATTCCCGGAACCGACCGAAGAAGACCGGATTCTTCAATTTAATGCCATTATCGATCGCAAAAAAACCTTGTCTATCGTAACCTATGATTATCCCGGAAAAGCCGTCTCGATTTCCGAAACCAGTCCGGTTCACGATAAAGTTGCCGATTTTATGGTTGGATGCGACGGCCTTCTGTTTTTCTTCGATCCCAAAACACTGGCCTCTGAGCTTCAGTGCCAGTCGCACGTCGCTTCGTTCGTGAATATGCTGGAAATGATCGCACCGCTCGAAGGTCGCCTGCCGATACCGGTCGGTCTTGTCATCACCAAGTCCGACATCCTTGATGGTTTTGCCGGTGAAGAGAAGGTCGTCCTTGTTGGCAATGAAAACGAAAGCTATTTTTCCGAAGATTTTGAGATATTCCTTGAGAAGGTTCTGGCCAGCAATAACATCGCCGCCGATTCAGTCTGGGCCGGATCGGTCCGCAAGATTCTGGTTAAGCTTCGTGAGTTTCTGCGTGTGGTCGTGGGCCGAACGCTCAACTTCCAGATATTTTTCACCAGCAATACCGGTGATTCCCCGGAAAAAATCGGCTCCGACGTGGGCCGTTCGATATATCTGCCGCCCAAACGGATTCGACCGGTCGGAGTACGGGCTCCATTCTACTGGCTGTTGAGCGCAGTGTTGCTAAACCGCCGTATTACGAGACTGCGGTCGTTCGCAAAATACGTGGCCCTGATAAGCATTATCTGGGCTTTATTCTATTCGATTCCGTTTATGATGCACTTCTGGTACATCATGCCCAAGGCAACCGGTGTGGAAGACGCCATACTTGAGCAGCATCAAGGCAGCATATATACTCTGGACAAGACCAAACTTAACGAGATTGACAAAGCTTATCGGAACTATAAAAACTCCAAACTGGTCAGGCTGCTGTTCCGAAATTATCCGCTCGTGGCCAACAGCATAATTACGAAGTATCAGACGGCCAATGAAAGCAACGCCTTAAAAGAACTCGAATCGACCATTAACCGCTTCGCCAGCATGGTGGCGGTGCGGTCCGGATGGCCCAGCGCCAAAGTCGGCGATACGGTATTGATCGACAACGATGAAAAACGGCAGTTCCAGGAATTCGGGACGGTTTTCGATGCTTTCGTACAATCGGCCGACAAAACCAGCGATCTTTTCCTGCGCAGCGAAAGAATAAAGTGGTATTATGATAAATTCCGCGAAGTGCTGTTCAATCCGGACAATCCTGAATTGTGGGCACTAATCCAAGACCGGATAAAGCAGGATACGGATAACCGCACGATAAAATTGAGCGAGGGCGAACGGCAGCTTCAGGCCGCCCTGACCAAGCAGGAAGTGGTCAAGAAAACGGTCGAGGTCTCCCGCGAAGCCGCCAATGAACTGGATCAATTGGCAGGTCAGATCAACGATAACAACGATCCCGAATATCGCCTGAAAGACGCCGTTACCAAGCTGAGGCGTCTCAAAGATAAACTCCTCGGGAATCCCGATAAAAAAGCCGACGTCCAGCGAATCGACAATTATCTCGATCAAGTGGACTGGTTTACCAAGACGCGCTCGTACAAAGTCAATATTGTCAGCGTCCCGCCCGATCATCACCTGCACATTACGGTGAAAAAACGAGGGCAGGAGCCGCAATGGAAGGTTGGAAGTCAGTTGTATCAGGGCGAAAACTTTACAATCGACTGGAAGATGGGCGATGAAATCCTGATTGCGCTCGATGCCAAACATCTGGCCAGCGGCGACGAAACGTGGGGAAAACATCCCAAAGAACTGATTAAACTTGACAAAGCCAGCGCAATTTTCGATCTAAAGGGGACACTTACATTCAATTCCGGGTTGAAAGTGACGTTTGATATGGACGAAGATTTGGCGAAGCACTTGCCGGTGTTGGAATAGGATAAATATTAAAAGGAGTGAAGTATGAGAACAGCCACAAAGATTTCGATTTTAGGCATTTTCGCTATATTCGTGTCCCTGATAGCGACGACGTCGGTTTTTGCAGCCGTCCAACTGCCTGCCGGTATGAAAGTTAAGGTGGAATTCGTGCAGGATGTGTCATCCAAATATGTCAAGCCGGGCGACCTGGTTCCGATTAAGCTGGTTGATGATATCGGCGTCGGTGGCATAACTTTGGTGAAGGCCGGAGCGCCAGGGAATGCCCGGGTCGTTTCCGTGAAAAAAGCCGGAAAGCCCGGCAAACCCGGATCGGTCGAAGTGCAACTGGTCGAATTGACCCCCGAAGGTTCCTATAAGTCCTTGGACGGCTCCAAAATTCAGCTCGAAGCCGTTGACGGACCGATAATCGCCAATGGCAAGAGCAAGAAAACCATGTCGTGGCTGTTGATATTCGGGCTCTTTATAAAAGGAACTGAAGGAGTTATCCCGGCCGGGCACGTGGTGGATGCGACGGTTAAAAACGACGTTATGATTTCTGTCGAATAGAAGAATTCAAATCAAATTTGGGTCGGTCCCTTATGGGCCGGCCTTTTTTTATTGGAATTAATTGTTTTTGTTGATCCATTCAAACATGGACATAATATTGGACACTGCAAAAGAATAAAAATTTAGGGG
This sequence comes from uncultured Ignavibacteriaceae bacterium, assembly GCA_964569945.1. Classification (GTDB taxonomy): domain Bacteria; phylum Zixibacteria; class MSB-5A5; order GN15; family PGXB01; genus CALAMC01. The sequence goes on along the minus strand of CAZMWI010000002.1, from coordinate 31,915 downwards.
AAAGTTGCCTATTAGATTTTTGGATAAGGATCCCTTTTGAAAACAATGTATTTTTCTTATCGCCACTGGCGCGCGTTTATTGCCGTTGCCTGCGTCACGATTATATGTTGTACTGCGTTTGGGCAATCGCAGCGTTTGGCGCATTCTGCCCGGATCGTTGCCGCAAAGCCGGTTTTCCGTAATTTGCCTGAACGGGTTGTATTGACCGAGGGAGAATCTTACTATCGCGAAATTGCGGTGCAATACCGATTTCCGGATTCTCTCGGCATATCGCTAATTGGTGGTCGGGATATCGAAGACGCTTTGGTCGATATGGGTGGGGGAAGGGCCTTTTTCTATATTTCCGCCGATTATAAGATGGTCGACAGCACCATCAGCTATATTTTTTGTGCGAAATATGGACAACGCAAAGTTTTCGACACGATGGTCGTTTCCGTTATAAATCGTCCGCTTGAAGTGATTTCAGTAGTGCCGGCGGCTTCATCGGAAATTCTCGTCACTGAGAAACCGATTCGCATTGAATTCAACGAAACGCTCGACCGTATGTCAGTCGATAAATGTGTTAATATAAGCAGTACCCGGAAGTCTGAATTCCATTATTATTATGATACCGAAACAAATGCCCTGATTATTGACACCGATGATCGTTTGCTGCCGACGCAGGATACCATAACCATTAATCTGTCGTCGGGCTTGCTTGATTTGGCGGGGCATCCGTTAAAAAGCAGCCAACACCTGACTTTTATAACCGGGCCCGTTGTTTATCCGGGCGACGCCAATAATGACGGAATCGTTGATGAAAACGACCTTGTATCGCTGGTTCGTTATTGGGGAGATGCCGGTCCTCAAAGGACGTTTTCGCAGCCCTTGGTTTGGGCGGCTCAACCGGCCCGAAGCTGGGGCGATCCCAAAGCCGGATTTGCCGATATCAACGGCGATGGTCAGGTTAACGGTGATGATGTTTGCGGCATAGTGGCTAATTGGGGCAAGATGTCCGGAAATGTCGACTTCAAATCGCTTTATTCTTCAGAATCGCCCGAAAAAGTTCTGGCTCGAACCGACCAGTCAATCCTGAGGGATATTTATACGGCTGCGGTGAATTGCCCCGACGGCGGGGGGTACATCGTAAGCATTTTAAAATCGCTATTGTTCGATAATCGGGACAACCTTCCCGATGAATATATGCTGTATCAGAATTATCCCAATCCGTTCAACCCGGAAACCATAATTGAATATTTCCTGCCCGAAGCCTCGCAACTCAACATTGCGGTCTATAATATCATCGGACAGAAGGTATATGATCTGTATGACGGCTTTGCTTCGGAGGGCTTCGGGAGTGTCACCTGGCACGGCATAGACAATTTCGGAAAACCGGTTGCCAGCGGGATTTATTTTTATCGTCTCGAAGCCGAAAATACGGCCGTAACCAAGAGAATGATTCTAATTCGATAGCTGAGTTTTACTGCAAAAAAAACGCCCGGCCTAAACCGGGCGTTTTTGTTTATTCGTGATAATTATTTACAGCCCCAGATGACAGTCACGCCGCGACTTTCCAATACATCGACGTCGGCACTCGCATCATAATCAGGACAACCGAGATTGAGTGTGTCATTGGTCGCAAAATCGAGATTGACAATCAATGGCTGAAGTGAAGTTATGGCCGTGTTGCTGAGGCTGACATAACTCAGATTCGGTAGATATTGCAGTGTTCCAATCTCTGAAAGATTGTTATTTCCTGATAAATCCAGATGCTGCAATGTCTTTATATCGCGCAGCGGAATGATGTCGGTGATATCATTATAACCGAGATTCAGGTATTCCAGCTTAGTGCATCCGACCACTCCGCTGATGTCGCTCAAACAATCAAGAAGCTCACCGTTGCAATATTCAGCCGAGAACAGCCTTAAATTGGGAAGCTGATTTAATCCCGTAAGGTCCGTTATATTATGATAATCCCAGGTCATTTGCTCTATTCCGAAAACATCAGACAAATGAATATTGCCGGCCTGGGCACCGCTGTATTCTACAACGGCCGTTTCCAGCGCCGTATCCGGGAAATTCAACAGGGGGTCATCACCGAAATCAGGAATAATATGCGCCTTCGCGTTGTCCCAATAAATGCTGTCAATTGGTATACTGTTGCCATCGGTACCCACTATTCCGCCTTCATAATCTGTGATAGGGAAATCGGTATAATAGTCAGTGGAGGGCCCGTTTGTATATGCCCCGGTAAAATAAATTACGGCCAGTTCGGCATATCCCTGGGCATCGGTTATCGAAGCATTGGAATTCCCGGACGCGATATTCATGACATAATAGACATAATCAATGTTATAAACATTGAATGATAAGTCCGGTACCCGGCTCGCTAAACCGCTGCCCATGATGGCACTGTCGCCGTTGATTACAGCTTCATCATAATCAAGGTACAAATTGACGCTTTTAATATTGGGCAGGTTGTAAGCCTCGACCGCAACCGGAAAAGATGTCAACGGATTCTGTGTCTGCGCGCGCGGTGCCAGACGAATCATCGGGACCACCGGTTTCAAAACGACAGACAGGTTGATCGGCGTTCCGGGATAGACGTCGGTTCGCTGCTCACCCTTGTAAACCAGAAGCGGTGCGGGCCCGCCGACTTTATTGTCGAAAGCTTCAATGGTAAACAGGCGGTTGCGCCCGACCGGAATACCCAGCGAACTGTCAACCACGTCGCCGCCGGTGCGATACACGAGATATCCGTCGTTGTCGAGCACCAGATCGACCTTAATCGGGTCGAAATCCGCGCCGCTTACGGTCAATACGAATTGATCGATGGCCTGGAAACCGTTGCTCATGCCGACCTGGATGCGCAAATTGGAATCCACGGTGGCGTCGTCGTTGACAATCTTCTTCGAGCAGGCAAACAGCAGTAACGCCATTACTGCGGCCGTCAAAAGAAGACCATATGTTTTTTTCGTTTTCATATTATCTCCTTTCTTAAAGCTTGGCCGAAATTCCGGCGGTTATCTGTGTGCCCGACAAATCCAGCCTGCTGTCATCGGCTTTACCCGTGTAAAACTTGACTCCCAGCCCGACGTCGGTGTTTTCGCTCAGCTGACGGCCGAAACGCGCTCCGAACCCAAATATTTTCGAATCTCCGAAACCGTTTTCGTTGGAAGCGATGATTTTATAGTCGATACCCGGAGATACCGACCAGTCTTGCACCGGATACCAGGTTACGACCGTTCCGACCGAGAATTCATTACCATAGAACTTGAGACGCTCGATTACGCTGCCGGTCGTGTCGTAGGTGGCGTTGCGTCCTCTCCATGTGTAATGAACAGCCGCGGTGGCGTCATATTTTTTTTGTTTCAACAATCCGCCGACCGAGAAATTGACTTCATCACCCTGGCTGAACACCTTATCACCATTGACGTTGTCGGTGCTGTAGGTCGAGTATATTAGATTGGTACTGAGCGTAAGATTGTCTTTGTTGTATTCGGTGCCTCCGTTTATCGAAAACATATCGCCGGGATTATAGTTTTTGAAGCCTTTGTACGGCTCATAGGAACCATTGACCTGATACATAATCCCGCCGCCGCATTTCAGCTGGCCGAGCGCACCAACCCCGCCGAGCATGAGGCTGACACCCAATCCCTGGCCAAGACGGCGCACCGGGAAGTTTAAGAAATTCTGCGACAGGTATTCGACAACAACCCATTCATCGTCCAAACTGAGTTTCTTCTTTCCAACAGGCAGGTTGAGCCCGACACTGGCGAGAAACCTATCATCTGAGAAAGAGCGGTTCAGCATAACCCGAACGTCGGTTAAACCCGACATCGTGAAATCCGTCCCGCTTCGAGTCAGGCTGTTGAACGATGATGCGGCATAAAACTGGGCTTCGAGATTTTCTTGCAACGGCACGAATCCCGTAAGCGGTATTGTCGACTGAGATATAGTGGTTTTGGCATCGCCATTTTTGATAGTCCAGTCGGTGTAAAGGAACTGTATGCCACCCGTCGTCGGGGTGCCATAAATGATCTGGGCCGAAGCACCTGAGCAGGCGAACATGATTATCGCCGCTATGATTATAAGGGTCCTTTTATCTTTCATCGAATGTCCCCCTTATAATGATGACTCCGTCGGCGTCAATTATCGGCGGATTCAAAGGTGGAGGTGTTACTCCGCCGCCGGGAATGACGCCGGAGCTGCCCAGTACCGAGTTGATCCGCGAATTCAGACCGTTACCGGCGCCGGCCGTGAGCGTCCTCTGGTCGATGGCCTGCGCAAACGTTGCCTCTGTATATTGGCCGCCGCCGCCGATCGCTACCATTTGAGACATGGCAGCGGCTTGCTGTCCGGCCTGATTGAATCCGGCGTCTTCGTGAGTGGCACGGCGAAATTCAACTTCGGCGGCTTTATACATGCCTTTATTTTCGTATTCCAAACCGCGACAATATGCGATAAAAGCCAGATACGATTCGGTCGGAACCTGCATTATCGAATCTCTTTCCTGGGCCGTAAGAGTTATGCCGAGATCGTCGATGATTTTGAAGACAAAGTCCTTTTCCATTTTGAAAAATTTCTGGATACTGCCCTCGGTCGCTCCCGTCAGTTCCGCAGATTTATCCCCGGTATTGACAATTGCGCCGTCGAGGCGGAGATTTTCCGCCGATCCAAGAACCGAACCGGTGACAATCTTACTGCTGCCGAGAATTTTGCCGAGACGCGGCGCGGTCGATTTGTCGACATAATCGGTTTTCGATAGCGCCAGTTCATCAAGTACGGCCTTGATTTGCAGACGTTCCAGGACCTTGAGCGAATGGACTTTGGCCAGGTCGATTGAAGTCAGTTCCGCCAGGCCTATGCCCATCGGGGCATAGTTGGGAGGAAGAGACGAGGCATCGAAGTCGACCACACCTATGGTATTCGAAGGTATTTCAGCGACATTGATCTCGTTTTCGTGAGCCGCCACTTCGGCAGCTTCTTTTCTGAATTTCTTTTCCATCAATCGATTGAGATGGACTTTCAGCATGTCGCGGGTGTCTTTGTTGGGATCGAGTCCGATTGCGGCCGAATATGATTTGACCGCTTTGTCATAATCTTCGCGCTTTTCATTGACCAGGCCGAGATAGACATAAGTCCTGGCGTCCGGTTCCATGTTATTGGCCTGTTGAAGCGCGTTTTCGGCCTTATCCAGGTCGCCTTTGCGGAAGAATGCCACGCCCAGCTCGCGCCAGGCTTCGGCGTTATCCGGATTGGCCTTAATTTCGTCGTAAAAAATCCCTATGGCTCTGTCGTAATCGCCGCGTTCGGAGAATTCCTGACCCTGCATGAACAGGCTTTGAGAACATCCGGCCAGCAAAAAGACAGAAAGCAAAAGAAATTTCCGGATCATATCACCCTCACTGTTAGAATTAACATCCGTGTGGATCAGCCTGCCAGAGGCTTGTAAATCTCCATTTTATGCTTGGCTTCTGCGAACGTGTTGTCCAAATCGTACGCCTTCTTGAACGAATCATAAGCGTTTTTATAATCGTACTTGTCAGCATAATCCAGACCGCGCGAGTACAGCGTGGTAGCATCCTCGGAGTCTGTCCCTCCGGCCTTGAGCAGGTCCTTCGTCTTTTCGTCGAATTTAACATCCAGTTTATTGGCAAGTTCCTCAACCAGCTCTTTTTCCGCTTTGAAATAATCCGGCTTGCCTTCTTTATCCACGGATGTAATTATCTCTGAGGTTTCCACGTTCACCGCCCTGACCACCATCCGCATATTGCGGGGATCGAGCTGGGTGATACTTCCGAAAACCATGATATTGGCACCGAGCAGTTTTCCGGCCTTGACAGCTGTGGCCTGATCGACCTTGCCCGATTTCTGCAGTTCCAATTCGCTAAGAATGGAATTGATCTTATCGCGTTCGATAACTTTAATCGACGAGAACTTGGAAAAGTCACTGGCGAACATGTCGGCCAGACCCTTGCTGATGTATCCGAGCTGTTCCTGATAGTCCCCGACCGAATAATTGTCGAACTGCATGATGGCAATAGTCTTGACTTTCTCACCTTCGGGACAGGTAAGCATCGATTTGGCCTGAAGGATTTTAAACCAACGATCGCGCAGTTCCTGCGGCCAGAAATCGTTCGGCAGTTGAATAATGCAGGGGTCGATCTTGACGATGTCTTCGAGATAGCCGATCGATTTGTTAACATAGTCCTGTCCGAGGGCATAGTTGCACATGCTTAAAATAGAATAGATCGCCGCACTGTCTTTGGCTTGAAGGTCCGAACGCTTCAGAAGTTTGCTGGACAGATCAATCCCTTTTTCAAAATCCGCCTGCGTGTAATAGTCAAAAGCGGCGGCGAGTTGATCAGCCACAGGTTTCATCTGATCCTGGGCGTACGAGGGCGAGGTCGCAACTCCGAGCAGGACGATTGCTGCGACCGCGACCGCACGAACAAAGAGGTTTTTTCGGTTTGTCATGGTATCACTCCCGGTTCATTTATGAGGTTAATTGATTTATATATTCTTATACGTTTTCGTCTTGCATAAAACGAATCAATTGGAAAAATCAAATGTGATTTTGACCTCCTGTCCAGAGACCACTTTCAGTGAATCCGTCTTCGTAACTATTTGCCCGCCTTTGTCTAACGAGACTCTGATAGTGTGCCAGCCGATTGAAGTTTTAAATCTCCCGGGAGCGGTTCGGCTCTGCAGACGTCCGTCAACATACGCCTGGACGTTGGTATAAGCGGGTGTGGCTATACGAAACCAGGCCGAATCTGGCGACATGGGCTTGGGCGGTTCCGTGGTCGTATGAGTCCCTTCGATCGGTTTGGGCGTGAAAGCGAAACTCATTTCCGCCGTGTCAGGAGGATAAATTACGGCGTTTTCGCTTAACCTACCCTGACGGCTATCGGAGCTTACCGCCTTGACTTCATAGCGCCCGGAATCAAGAGGGATTATCTCGTGCTTTGTCTTTCGAGCGACAACAGAATCATTGACATATAAATCAGCCGCCATAGTACTCGACACATTCAAATACCCCACCGTAAATACAGGAGTGGTATTAATCGTAAAGGAGTACATCTGCGAAAAACCACTCGATATACCCTCGGGATTCACCGCTTCCACCCGCCAGTAATAATGGCCGTCGGGCAGGCCGGCCGTATCGGTGTACGACGTCCCGCGTAAACGCGGCATAAACGTCTTGGTCGTGAAATTTGGATCGGTCGAATATTCCAGATTATAAAAACCCCCATCACCGGCTGAACCTTCCCAGCTAAACGATGGTAACGTCCCGGCCAGCTGCATGTTGTCCGACGGCTGTAATAGTTTCGGGGGGAGAGGCCCGGCGGTCGGGTGCGGTTTGTTGAAGAACAGCATGTAGCCGGTTATCGCGGCGGCTATTACTATTGCGACCGCAATTATGGCCCCCAGCGGTTTCTTCTTTTTCGTCTGTGATGCCGTTTGAACCGTTGGAGCGGCCACGTGCGTTTTGTCGGCGTCCACACAGCCCAGGTCCTCGATCGTTTGCTGCATCCGCTTGGCCGTCGCGAATCTTTTATTCGGTTCTTTGTCTATGGCTTTTAAAACCAATTGATCGATATTTTTGGGAATGTCAGGCACTATTGCGCTCGGCTTGGGTGGTTCGTTAAACAGCTTGGCATCGCGGATGGCAAATTCATTGTCACCCTTGAACGGCAGTTCACCGGTTATCATGTAAAATATGGTTGTGCCGACCGCATAAATATCGGCCAGGGCATAATCGGTGTCTTCGTTCGGATTGAACTGCTCCGGCGCCATATACGCCGGTGTTCCGCAGGCCGCCCCGGCCCGGGTCAGGTTGGGGTCGGTTTTGGCCTTGGCAATACCGAAGTCTATAATCTTGACATTGCCGTTGTGGTCGATCATTATATTGCTGGGCTTGATGTCGCGGTGATAGACTCCTTTTTCATGCGCGAACGACAGAATATCAAGCACCTTACAGGCGATATTCAGCGCGTCCTCAACCTGCAGATGCCCGTCGTTTTTGATTTTTTCGTCGAGCGTGAAGCCGTCGATATATTCCATTGCGATGACGATGTTATCGCCGTGGTTGAAGAAGTGTTTTATGCGACAGATATTCGGATGGCCATCGAGCAGCGCCAGTTTGTCGGCTTCCTGGCGGAAACGATCCACCAGGCTGGGGTCTTCAAGGATTTTCAATACGACCTTGAGATTGGGGACATCTTCGTGGACTCCCAGAAACACGCGGGCCATGCCCCCGGCCCCGATTTTTTTCAATATCTTATAATTGCCAATTTTCTCTTCCATAATCCAAAAAATATACTTTTCCCGATATATTGATGCAACAATAAAAGACGCGTTAAATCAACGCTTCCAGAAGGACGGACGCAGTGCCAGCAGTATGGTGAAAAGCTCCAGACGACCGAGCAGCATTAGAACGATAAGAACCCATTTGCCGGGGATAGGAATCCAGGCATAGGTTTGGGTGGAGCCAACTCCGCCGAGCCCCGGACCGATATTGCCCAGCGTCGCCGCCGCCGACGAGGCCGCCGTGATAAGGTCCGGTATGAACAGGGTCATCAGTCCGGTTCCCACGACAAAGGTTACCATGAAAAGCATGAAAAATGCGCCGATGCTGATGACCTGTTTTTCTTCCATGCTCATCCCACCGACTTTAACCGGCGCGATGGCGTGAGGGGAGATCATCGTTTTTAATTCTCTCCACCCGGTTTTTAGAACGACCATGATGCGAACCATCTTCATGCCGCCGCCCGTCGATCCGGCGCAGCCTCCCCAAAACATTAAAAGAAGTAAGGTGAAACGAAGCAGGTCGGGCCAGATATCAAAATCGGCGGTTCCGAACCCGGTTGTGGTTACAATCGAAACGACCTGAAAAGCCGACCGCCTGAACGACCCATAAAGTGTCGAAATCTTGGCGTTTTCTTCCTGGACGTGCTGATCGAGTTCCTGGTATGATACCGGAGAGTAGTGAAAATGCTCGACCGCCTGATGGGTCGGCTTGGTTCCGGCAAGGTACAATATGCCGGTCGATATTATTACGGCAAGAAGAATCGTACCGACATAAAAATGCAGTTCGCTGTTGTTCTTGATGTCAATGAAATTTTTGCGGAGCAGACGGTAATGCACCATGAAATTAGCCCCGGCCAGAAGCATGAAAATTGTGATAACCCAGTCGATAAATTGGCTGTCGTAAAAGCCGACCGACAGGTTTTTCGTGGAAAATCCGCCGGTCGCCATGGTACCGAATGTATGACACAGCGCGTCGAACCAGTTCATCCCTCCGAACATGAGGAGAGTCGTTTCTACCCCGGATAAAAGTGCGTACACACCCCAGAGTATCGCCGCCGTCTGGGCCAGTCGGGGCTGTATGCGCTCGGGCGACGGGCCCGGTACTTCTCCTCGAAACATGTGATACCCCGAAACACCCATCGCCGGAAATATTGCGATGGCCAGCGTGATAATCCCCATACCGCCCAGCCAGTGGGTCAGGCTCCTCCAGAAAAGAATACCGTGGGGGAGGATTTCGATATCATTAAATATGGTCGCCCCGGTCGTCGTGAAGCCGCTGCAAATTTCGAAATAGGCGTCGGTAAACGATTTCAGAACGCCAATGAGACTGTGATCCCCTCCGCTAAGAACGAAAAAGACAAAGAGCGGGATGCTGCCCAAAAATCCCAGCGATACCCAGCCCATCGAGACAATGGCGAAGCCCTCTTTTATGCCCTCCAGTTGCCGTTCGGACCTAAACAATCTCGTCAAAATGAATCCAAGCAAGAGGGAGACCAAAACGCCAAGTATAAATCCGAGCGTTTCGGGTTTTTCGAGAATATCGGTAAAGGTATCGGGAAGATCGTAGACGACCGCTATTGCCAGCGGTATCAGCATGATCCCGCCGAGAACCATCATCAGGCGCCCGGTGACATAAAATACGATCTTCTTGTCCATAAATAAATTCTTTAACGGGCTTTAAACAATTTGCGGACGCGGGCGGCGTTTTTGGAATGCGTTATTACGATCATCTTATCGCCCGATTCAATTACAGTGTTGCCGTCGGGTATAATCATCTCGTCGCCGCGAAGAAGCGTGCCGACAATTGAGCCCTTTTGCATTTTGCTCCTGATATGTTGCAGCGGTTTGCCGGTGACGGGGCTGTCGGGATCGGCGGTTAATCTGAGAGCCTCGATGTCCAGATTGCGGATGCGGACGATGCGCCCGATGTGTCCCCGGTGTATCGCTTCAAGTATGTTGTTGGCTATGGCCAGACGAGGGTGTATGACATGATCGATGCCGATTGATTTGTACAGCCGGTCGTGACGGACGTCGTTTATCACCGCCACCACCTCGCGCGCTCCTTCGGCCTTGGCCAATAGTGAGGCCATCACATTGCTGTCGGTCTCTTTGTCGGCAGCGATGAAAAAATCGGCGTTGCGGATATAGACTTCCTGTAAAATGGCGGCGTCGGTCGGTGTTGACTTCGTCAGTTTTCCGATAGGCATGCCC
>CAZMWI010000002.1:0-21399 GCA_964569945.1 uncultured Ignavibacteriaceae bacterium | reverse complement strand
AATAATCGTCGTTTCGTATATTGAATTCCTTTAATATGTCGGCGTCGGTCGGTTGACAGTGGACTATATCGACGTTTTTCTATTTATCCGCCGCCTGACGGCCATGGTCATAGTCCGGATCGATCAGCGTCACTTTGTCGACAATCTTCCTGACTTCATCGGCCAGTTGGACGGCGGTCAAACTGGCCCCGGCGATTATAACGTTTCGCGCTTCCTTCTGCGACCGCCCGAATAAATTTAAAAATATTTCGAGGGAGGTCCTCGGGAAAATTCCGAAAACGTCGTCCTCGGCTTCAATCGTATATTCACCGTCGGGTATGATGGCCTGCCCGCGCCGTATCGCCGCGATGAATAAAAGCGGGTGCTGCGACGTCTCTCGGCGAATCTCCCGCAGTGATTTACCGACCAGCGGCATATCGCGACGCACCCGGTAGCCGCGCATGAGGATGCTGCCCTCGTGGAAATTGACGGCATCGGTTGCGCCGGGGGTTTCGATGAACTGCACAATGGCATCGACCAGAACCGCCTCCGGATCGGTTACCAGCGTAACGCCCATCTTTTTCAGGTCGATGGAACCCACGCCCTCTCGAAATTCGCTTGAACGGATGCGGGCGATACGCCGTTCCACGCCGTACTGCTCGGCGACCGAGCAAATAACAATATTGTGTTCATCGAAAGGAGTTACGGCCACGACCATATCGGCAGTCTTAATCCCGGCCGCTTCGAGAATGGCAGGGGAGGTGCCGTTGCCGCAAAGGATTTGAATGTCTGTTCGGTCGCGGATTTGTTCGTACGTGGCCGATTCTTTTTCGATAAGCGTTATGTCGTGATTTTCGTGGCGCAGATGCTCGGCCAGGCTGTAGCCAACCACTCCGCCGCCGACAATAATTATCCTCATTGGCTCATGTCATCCCCGGTTAAATCGCGATTTTTCACCATTTATATCGGAGAACCCGTTCAAAGTCAACAATAATCAGCGGGACAGGAAGGCCGGGCTGTTGTGGAATCCAAAGACATTGACGACACCGTTTTTTTTCATTAATTTCCGGTCGCCATGAGGATATTTTCTATAATTTCAGCGGTCTCAATAATTTCGGTCGCATTTTCCGGCATATCGAAAGAACACAATGACGTATGAAGAAATTCTACGTTCCACTCCTTATATTTATATGTTTCGCCGGTCTGTACTATTCAATCGGACTTTTGTCCCGCGATAAAGCTCTTTTCAAACCGGTCTGGGACATCCAGCACTATGTAAATATTTCCGAAACAGGCTACGACGCGCATCCCTGCACCCCCCGCGATTACCCGCCCGGCAAAGTATGCGGTAACGTCGGCTGGTATCCGGGCTGGCCGCTGGTTATGAAAGCTTTTCGCCCGATAATGGGAGGATCGTCGCAGGCAACATATATTTTCCTGTCCGCGCTTCTTACTCTGGCGGGCTTTATTTTATTGTATCGTTTCATGGATAACGTAGCGGGGAAGACGGCGGCTTTTTTCTCGGTCGCGGCGCTGGCCGGTTCACCGGCTGGATTTTATTTATTGACCGGGTTTCCGTACGCCCTGTTTCTATTCTTATTCGCAGTATATTTGCGTGTCTTCTATTCCCGGACCTTTCGCTTCCGCGATATAGCGTTGGTAGTTCTGGCTATTGGCATGAGCCTGACTTACCCGACCGGGCTGCTGTTCGCCTTAGTACCGTTTATTCATGAACTTGTTAAGCGTTGGAAATCAGGAAGGTATAAGCTTGATCTAAAACGCGACGGAAAGACTGTCTTTGTCTATATACTCCCGTTTTTTCTCGGGCTATTGATATTATGGACCTATTTCTATTTCAAATTTGATAATTTTTTCGTGCAGCTGGATTTTCAGGCCCGGTATCATCGGACGTGGTCATTCCCGCTGACTGTTATCTATCACAGCTTTGTCGGATATCCGATTACGTCACCCGAGAATCTGGTTTTGATCTGGTACGGTTTGGCGTTGCTTTTGTTTATTCCGTATAAGATGAAGCCTGAATTGTGGGTGCTGGGGGTTGTCTTGTTCCTGTTTTCACCGGCGACGGGTACCACGATGTCGATCTATCGCCACTATCTGGCGGCTTTCCCGATTTATCTGATTGTCGGGTCATCGCCCCGGCCTGCATGGTATAAAGGCGTTTTTATCGCCGTCGGGCTGGCGTTTTCGCTGATTTGGCTGCTTCCGACCTTTCTTGATTTTAAACTAATATAAATCTCCTCCGTTTATCATTAGGGATGTATAAACTAATATTTGAACACGGGTTGCCATAAAGTCGCGGATATTGTATTTTGGCATTCTGTAATACCTGATAAAGAGGATTTTGACGATATGAAAAAAATGATCTCGTTCTTTATGTTTTCAATATTTCTGATTTTAGGTCTTAACGCCCGAGCCGAGAAGAAAACTATACGTTTCGCATATTTCGAACCCGGGGATTATTATCTGAACAAGGCTTATTCCCGTGAATTCAAAGACCAGCTGAATCTTGTTAAACCGGACAGCGTTGAAATTGTCTTCGAACCCTATGGATACAACACCGCTGAATGGGACCGTCAGCGCTGCAAAGTCATGGCCCGCGATCTGGCCCGCATGAAAAATATAGACATGGTTCTCGCGGTCGGCCCGTGGGTGGTCGAGGACCTTATTGCCGCCGGGTTCGACAAACCGATAATAGCGCTGAATCAATACGCCGTCTGGGAACGGGATCTGGTTGATCGCTCCGGACGTCCGGTCGCCGACAATCTGACCATCAACGTGCAGCCTCTCCAGATCGACAAGGACCTGAAACTTCTGGGACAGCTGTTTTCGCCCAAGAAGATTGGGGTCTTTTATTTTCCATCGGGGGACGAATACGAAAAAGTCATAGATCGGGCAAAGCAGGTCGCGGCGCAGTTCGGGGCGGAAATTGTCGCGCCTTTTGATACGGCCGCCAACGGCAATTTCAGCCATTTCGGGGCTTATTCCAGCGTGGTGCATGAAGTTGACGCTTTATATCTGCCTCCGATGTACAGCATGCAGCTCGACCAGATGAATCAGTTCGTGGAAAACTGCCGCTACGACCGTATCCCGACCCTGACCTCCGAGGGGCTTTTGATTGTCGAAAAAGGGATCACCGCTTCCCGTCAGCAGCGATCTTACGTGCAGCTGGCCCGCTTTGCGGCGTACAAGACACTCCAAATTATCGATGGAGCCTTGCCGGCCGACCTGCCGACTATCTATCAACCCCCGAATCAACTCTGTATGAATGAAGAAACCCTGAATCGGCTGAATCTTGATTTGCCGCGTAAGTTCACGAAAGACGCCTATATTGTAGCCGCGCCTCCGTCGGATACGCTGACGGTCTATTCACTTTCTCAGGCTATCGATCAGGCTTTGCAGAATAATTTTGGGCATCAGGCGCTGTTAAAGCAATTCGACCGGGCTGCCGCATCCGCAAAGCTGGCTTTTGGTCAATATATGCCGGATTTGGAAATTAATGCCGGTCTTGCCTCGGCCGATGAAAAACGCCCCGCCGCACTTTATAACCCGGTTCTCAATCGGAAATCATTCGCCGGTGTAAATCTCGACCAGCCTCTGTTTTCGTACTCGGCATTGAAATCCATAGCCGCCGCCAAAAAGAACGTCGAGCTTTCGGGGCTCGACGCCGAAAAAGAAAAACTGAATTTAAAACAGGCGGTGGTTTCGGCCTATCTGGCCGTCCTCGCCGCCGACGATAAGTACAAAACACTCGACGAGATGACTAATATTGTAAGAAGATACCGCGATAATGCCAGCCTCGATGAATTCGTATCGAAGAAGGATACGACCGACGTTGAGTTCTTCAACGCCTATTTCATTGATCTTGGAATACAAACGCGCCGGGCCCGGGCCGACCGTGATGCGACCAGAATTTTGCTAAGCCATCTATTGAACCGGCCGGACCAGACCAACATGGTTCTGGATCGGAAAGAATTCGACACCGATGTCATGGTGCAGATCGCCTTTAAGTTCGATAGTTATATAGCCGACAGCAGAATGCGAGAAGCGTTGAATAATTATTTCGTGAGTGCTTCGGTTAATAATTCAATCGGTATCAAGCAGTATGCGCTTCGCATAGACTCCAAAAAGGACTTTCTTTCCGCCAACAAAGGCTGGTATTTGCCCGACATTTCCCTGCGGGCCGGATTATCGGTCGGCGAACAGTTCTATTATGACCCCGAAGATCCTCATACGATTGCATCGGTGGGCGGAGTGCTGAGCTGGCCTCTGCAATTTTGGGGGAAGACCCGCAGTGAAAGTCGCGCTCTGCGCTTTGGACTGGAATCTCTCCAATACGCCAAGGACAGTCTTCGCCTGGCGCAGGCTTCTGATATTACCGTCAAATTACAGGATTTTCTTTCATATCTGGATATTCTGCCGTCGGTTTATGATTATCGCCGGACGTTGAAAGCCGGCCTTGAGGATTTTTATAAGCTTTATTCGGAGGGGAGGATGTCGGCCTTCGATTTGACCCAGGTGCTTGATAAGTACATTCCTTCAGAGATTGGGACGGCTGAAAGTATGTATGATTTCTATCAGGCTTATAACGATCTTCTGGGCGCTGCCGGAACCGGGTATCTTATCCACGGTTCCGACGGTGAAAACGAATTTTATTTCGGCCTCGAAAAATCTCTCGGCCTGAGATAATTCTATTGCCAGTGCGTCTTGATGTTTATGAATAGTGTCTTGCTGTCGCGCCAGACGAAAAATACGACCTCTTTCGGTTTTTCTTCGGCGATCTTTTCCAGCTGAGCCTGGGCTTCTTCCACATCGCCGACTTTCTTTGAGCCGATCGACTGAATTATATCGTTCGGCTGCATGCCGCCGACTTCGGCCCAGCTGCCTGACTCGACTTCTTTGACGACCACACCTTTGAATGTCTGCCGGTCAAGATTATAAATATTGTAGTCTGCGAAAACCATATCACGGATTGTGATATTGAAATTATCATCCTTGTATTCCTGGGCTTCGGACGGCGTCAATGGCGAAGCGGCCAGAGTGGCTTTGACATCAAGCGTGTCCACTTTGCCGTCTTCGCGCCGCAGGATGGTGAAGTTGACTTTTGATCCTGCGCCGGATTCCGAAATCTTGCGCTGGAAGAGCGCCAGGTTTTCCTCTCGGTCCACCAATATGTCTTCCCCGTTAAATTTGGTAATTATATCGCCGGTCTTAAGGCCCGCTGAATCGGCGGGTGAGTCTTTGACGACTTCATTTATTATAATCCCGCCCGAAAGCTTAAGCCCCCAGAACTCGGCGATGTCCGGCGTAAGAGCCTGAAGGTATATGCCCAGCCAGCCTCTGTCGACCTTACCCTTTGTGGGTGGATCGGCAATGAGTTTGTTCAGCTTGTCGTTGCCGATCAGCCCAAGAAGCGGCATGAAATCTTCAACCCGCGAAAAAGATTCCATCATCTGGGCCGGGCTCAGTCCGGCGTTGGCCGGATTTTGCAGACGCCCCAAAATTCCGATGGCTTCGCCGGTGGAGTCATACAGTACCGACCCGATTTCAAGGTCGTTATATCCGACCATGAGGACGAATTTCTCAGGTTCGGAAATGATGGCCGAGACCATACCGATATCGGCGGCCAGCGACGGTTTGACGTAATCCGGCAGCAGCGCGAACACGGCCGTCCAGTCGCCGACGTTCAAAGACTTACGGGATTTGAACGTCAGATAGTCGAATTTGCTTTTTGAATCCGACTGGATACGGCAGAAACCAAGGTGTGTGAAGCGATCTATGCCGATAAATTCACCGGTGTAGGTTTTGCCGTCCATGGTTTTTATTTCAATACTTTTCGGCTCGGCGTCTACGTTAAGCCCTGCCACCTGTGAAAACGGATCGTCACTGTCGATAGTCGAACCGTCGAAAACAATCAGGCCGTCTTCGGTTACGATCGTACCTATCCCTCGGAACTTGATATCGGTCGACTCCACGCCAAAAGAAACTTCGATAGTAATATTCAGGGCAACCGTATAGTCATCGGCTTTCTTCAAAATTTTCCCAAAATCGAAACTCTGGGCCGCCAGAAGCGGGGCCATGACCAGGGCGAGTATTATGGTAAAAGCAACCTTCTTCACATCGATCTCCTTCTAACGCTCTTCGGTTTGATCCGTCTCTTTGGTTATTTTCAAAAGAACATATTTGACGTTACCGAATCTTTTGACTGTCAGCAGGACCTTGTCGGCCGGGATGGCAATCAATTCGTTGTACTTATCATAGAAATCCTTGAACCGGGGGGTGGGGATTTCATTTATGTCGCGAATCACGTCGCCGCGTCTGAGGCCGCCTTCGGCACCCGGTCCGACCCTCTTTACGCCGGTGACAAGCACCCCGAGGGTGTCGTCAAGCTGGTTTTCAACAGCCATCTGTTTGGTTATGGCTTTGACCGTAAAACCCCAGTCGTCGCAGGCGAGGTCTTTTCCCATCAAATCGCCCAGTTCGCGGGTGGTGACTTCTATGTAGATGATTTTTTCAGCCCGCTGCACTTCGAGGTCGAGCTTGGTCCCGACCGGGAAATCGGCTATCATTTTATAAAATCGGGGCAGCTGCTCTTCGAAACGAGCCGCCACGTCCTTGCCGTTCATTTTAAGAATGACGTCGCCGGCCTGAAGCCCGGCCGTCTCGGCGGGCGAGTGCGTGTCGACCGACGACACCAGCACGCCCTTATTACGATCCGTCCCGAACCAGCCTTCCATATCCTGCATGGCCTGGGCCTGAATCCCGATCCAGCTTCGGATGACCTTACCGTGATCGAGAATTTGGTCTATAGTTTGTTTGACGATATTTATCGGAATCGCAAACCCGATATTGTTGGCAAATATGGTTGCTCTGGAATTTATCCCGACCACCCGTCCTTCAAGGTCGACCAGCGGCCCGCCCGAATTGCCCGGATTGATGGCGGCGTCGGTCTGAATCCACGTGTTGTATCGTCCGGTTTTTTCACCCGACGGCAACCGCGCTTCATCGCTGAAATAACGATCGGTGGTCGATATAACGCCGCACGAAACCGAGCGCGACAGAGCCAGAGGAGAACCCATCGCGAGCACGTACTGTCCAACCTGCAAAGAATCGGAATCACCGAGCGCCGCTACCGACAGTTTGCCGTTGTAATCGGACAGGTCCAGTTTGATAATGGCGATATCCGTCAGGGGATCGCCGCCGATCAGGTCGGCTTTGACCTGCTCCTTGTCGTCCAGAGTGCAGATGATCCGTTCGGCCTTACCGGCCACGTGGTAGTTGGTTACGACATATCCCGAATCGCGGAATATTACGCCTGACCCTACCACCGACTGTTTGATTTCGCGGCCGGTGCGGTAATCGGTTATGACCGGTTGTATGTGCACCAGAGCCGGGAGGACGCGATCTCGCGCGAAATAAATGTCGGACTGCAAGTTCGACGTGCCGGTTGCACTCACGGCACTCCACATCGTTACCAGACCCAGCAAAAGTATCAGAGCTTTTTTCATCAAGTTTCTCTCCACTGCATTTTTCTTAATATAGCAGAATAAAAAGGTTTAAGCCCTCAATCAAGTATTTACTTAAACCAATATCGTTTCTATTTGTTCGTATCGGACAGATTGATATATGCGAATAATGATATAAATCGAAAGCGTCAACAGTCACTTTTTAACGGCGGAGGTGTCGGGGGAGGAGGCGCCGGATGCATGGACGCCCAGTCCTGATTGATCCTTTGGAGCAATATCTTGCGGCAGTCACGGTTTCCGAAGCGGGTCATGAACACGGCGCCGATGCCGGCCGTTATACCGACGGACCAGATAATGATCGAAATGACGTTAAAGAACGTGGCGAAGCCGTTAAACAGCGATGAGCTCGTCATCTGAAGAAATCCCGCCAGCAGCCACGGCAACGAATAAATTACCAGACCGACAAGCGCCGCCAGCAGTTGAGTACCTTTGCTGTCGACATTGATCCGTCCGATGGTCGCGCCGATAAACTGGCTTAACCCGATCACGCCCATCAGGAATGCACCGACCAGGGCCAGCGGAATAACTATCACTGCGACCGGAATACCGATTATGGTTAGACATAATAAGGCTATCACGGGCGCAATCAATATCCAGACCAGAAGCCCGGTGAAAAACGATTTAACGAAACAAGTCTGCAGGCACATCTTAGCGCGGTCAATAGGCCGCGGCGCAACCGTCACCAGGATCAGGGTACAGAACAATAATGAGCCGAGAATTATTAAATTTACCACCAACTGCGTATTGGTCGACTTGCTTAATGAAAAAAATCCGGGGAGATCAGGAATATCGGTTTCACTGCGGTCGCCATATATGCGTCCGCCTCGCATCTTTATTATTTGCGGCGCTCTGGCATCACCGAGAATTTTGCCTTCGGACGTGATCGTGATTTTGGAATACGACGTGACGTTTCCGGTGACCACGCCCTCCACTGTAATTGGCCCCATCGCTGTAATCGACCCCTTGACTTTTTCGTCGGGCCGGACGTGGACCGAGCCCACTATCAAACCATTGTACGACGTGACCGTCACTTCCGAATCGGGAATCTCGCCGCCGGGAAGTCCGACTATTACCCTGTTGTCGAGCTGGTCGCGATTGCTGCCAAATACTGTTTTTGTCGTAGATTTTTCCTCGTTTTTAGTCACGAATGTATCCCGCGTGAAGTCATAGTCCCATTCGTTACCCGATGAATCCAGTCCGTATACTCCGTCGGGAGACAGATGCATCTCCGTCATAATCGATTTATCACCGGGCGCATCTGGCGTCGCCGGCGGATTCAGGATTACAGCCTGCCCGGAATCGGTGATTATAATCTTGGTTTCAGTGGTTGCCCCGACCAAACTCGCCAGTACGGCCACGGCCAACGTACTTATAACCGAATATTTTGATAATAGCCGTATCATACGCCTAATAAAGCCCCAGTTTAATGTCTCCGGAGACGGTTGTGAGCGTTATCTTGGGACCCGATGTCCCGAAATCCCCGACCAGTTTGTTTTTTTCAAACGAGCGAATGGTCAGCGGAAGTTCCGTGTTTATCCCACCGCTTTCCGTCTCTAGCTTAACCGATCCCGAGGCCAGTTCGGGAACGTTGAAGACAATATTGCCTTTGCCGGTCGAGACAAAATAGCCCCGGTCGGATTCCAGCGATGATGAGATATCGACGTCCCCGTTGTGGGTCGCTATGTCTATTCCGCCCATCTCCTGGGCTATTTTTATGGTTCCGGACGTCCCTTGAATCTTGATATCTCCCGTCAGCTGCGATATGTCGACCGAACCCGACGTGCTGGTAATGTCGACCGGGCCGTCGATCTGATTGCCCTTGATTTTGCCCGACGTCGATTTAATCTCAATTCGACCCGTAACCGACTGAAAATCAATGTCTGACCCTGATGAAATCATATTTATATCGCCCACTATCCCGGACAGGTCTATCCTGGCTGAAATCGTCTCCATATAGATCGGACCTTTAATATTGGTGAAAGTCATCTTCCCGTCGGAATTCAGAGCGTTAATTTCGTTTTCGATGTCGCTGATTTTGACGTCGCCTTTGGGGGCGTCGACGTTGACCTCGCAGTTGTAAGGAACGCTTATTTTAAACTCGACCGATCCCCAGATGTCTTTACCACGACCAAGGAGACGATCCCAGAAAGATTGGCTGTCATTTGAATTTTCGTGGTAGATGGTTTCGATTGACAGATGATCGCCGCTTTTGGTAACCTTTATCTCGATATATTCGGCCATCTTTTCGGCTTCGTACTGGTCGGCGGCTTTGATATTTTTTACAGCAGTCACTTCGATATCGGGAATAGGCTCGCCCTTGATTTCGACCGAGCCGATTTTATTGTTCAGCATAAGTTGCGGATGTTCACCGATATTGATTTTTTTCTCATAATCGAACTGGAACGTATCGGCGCTTGACGATACACTCATCAGCAAAACAAACAAATATGAGAACAAAAAGCACTTCATGAAACAAATCTCGCCGGTGTTAAATTGGCCGCAATTTTTTCTTCAACAACTCTCGGGCACGAAAAATCCGGGCTTTGACGGTGCCAATCGGTATATCCAGAGCTTCGGCAATCTCGTCGTACGATTTATCGTCTTTATGCCTGTAAACGATAACCAGCCGGTATTTCTCGGGAAGGGAATCTATCGCCTCGTTTATAGACATACGCTTCTCGCGTTCTTCTATTTCCCTTTCGGGGCTGTATGAATAATCTGGGATATCGATGCCGCCGATGTCGTTGTCCGATGAATTGACCGGTGCGTCGAGAGAAAGAGTTTTAAGCCGTTTCTTGCGCAGGAAGTCGATGGCGGCGTTGGCCGCGATACGGTAAAGCCAGGTCGAGAACTTGTATTCGCTGCGATAGGTTGCCAGGGATGCAAACGCCTTCATAAAGGTCTCCTGGACCAGGTCCTCGACAGCCTCGCGGTCCCGGA
Source organism: uncultured Ignavibacteriaceae bacterium (assembly GCA_964569945.1). GTDB lineage: Bacteria > Zixibacteria > MSB-5A5 > GN15 > PGXB01 > CALAMC01. The sequence goes on along the minus strand of CAZMWI010000002.1, from coordinate 10,936 downwards.
CGATTTTCAGGATGATGTGGTAGATCGCAGAGCGATGGCGCTCCATCAACTCCTTGTAAGCGCCCTGATTCCCGCCCAGCGCGCTTTCGATCAGTAATTTATCCTTGTCCTGCAACCTTCCTCTAATGTTTAATTTACGATTCCGTCGGCAGGCGGTTTCAATCGTCAGCCCGGATTATATCAAATAACCCCTTATTTTACAATAAAAAACGGCTCCCGGTTGCCCGTGCCTAATTGCTCAATTTTAAATCAATTGACCCCGCAAAGCCCTTGTTACCGGGCTCTATAAATGGTAACGGATGAATCCTTGTATACTTCCTGCATCCCTGTCTTAAAGCCCGGGAAATACTCCCTTTCCAGAGGCCCGTAATAAATATAGTCCACGTCCGGCGGGATCGGGCCGCCCGACCACGCCCGTCCGGTAGCATTATAGCGGCTCTGCCAGTCCAGACCGAGATGAGCCAGATGCCCGATAAAGCCCATGTAAACCGGCCTGTCTTCCATAACATAGGCCAGATGGTCGGCGTCGGCCGTGAGGGCCAGAAAAACGTCGTTTTTCGATGTATTGTGAGTCACCCAGTTTATTGCCGCATTCTGACGGTCGTCATAGCGCGGATAATAGTTTTTATGCCCCGGATAGTATTTTTCAAAACCGGAGTAAAGAAAACCCGCGATTAGAACTATAAAAATGCAGTAGTTCAATGCCCTGATAAAAGGAATATGCTCTTGCAGTCGTCCCTCGGCCACCGTCACCGCGCCCGCGAAGTACAACATGAAAACAGGGAAGAACGGGTTGTAGTGTATCAGGCTGCCGAATATAACTGCTACAGCGATTAATATTCGCATTCGTTTGTGCATAAATATAAACGAGAGAATTATTATCGGCAGGGCGTGCAAAATCGTCTCAACCGGCCTGAAAGCAAACGATTCCGTGAATACAAAATAGAAAGGCTTTATAACCGCCTCCGATGAAACCAAAAACGCCGCCAAAACGGTCGCAAGGCCGGAGCTCACAAGCATTATAATATCATCGCGCTTTTTCTCGATGATGGCGAAAATCAGATAATAGGGGACAATCATTAGCATCAGGTAACCATTGACAAAGGCGGCGGCAAATATAGAAAGCGTCTTAACCCTGACGTCCTTTGCGAACAGCGCCAGTGCAAAGAGAATGAAGAACGGTGTGTGGGTAAACCCGCGGGCAATTAAATCCACGCCGAGCGCGTTTATGCCCGAGGCGAATATTGACGCCGCGAATATGAGAATTAATGCCAGACCATACGTTTTTTTGAAATACTTTCTGAATATCAGGCCAAGCAGTATCAGGTAGAGTACATTCAATATCCTGATGGCATTGTATGGGTTGGCTATTTTTGCGAGAATCGCCGCCGGATAGTACTGCAAAAATGATTGTGTCAGCTTGACTCCCGCAAAGGCCGGATTCTCAGGCGGGAAATGGTCCGTTATGGTATTGATAATTGACGCATAATACAGAAAATCGATGTCGGCCGGCTTGTCGAAAACAAACCGGTTGAATTTTGCGTCATAGGTTCCGATAAAAAACTGGGCGAGAATATAGACGCCGACCAGTACAGCAAAAATGACAGAATTTCTTTTTTCCGGTTTCATCATCCGATAATTCAGCCCGGATTCATATTGAAATTAACAATCTCTATCGACTGATATACTGCTCCGTCAATTCTTCATTGCCCCCAAGGTCAAAGACTTTAAACTCCTGCACCGGGATAGTCGTATCCCTGACGAGGTTAATTTTGAAACTGTGTTGTTTCATCATGAGGTTGATACGATTCTGCCCGGAGTTGAGAAGCTCCTCGGCCAAAAGCGGATTGACCGCCAGACTGTAGCGTTTATGAACGCCGTCGATTCGGGCTCTCTTGAACCAGCGTTCGATTTTCATGGCCACTGTCGCCCTCGATAAAATGCGCCCCGAACCGTTGCAGTGCGGGCACGGCTCCGACATGGCGTGCAGAAGCGAAGGTCTTATTCTCTCGCGGGTCATCTCGATCAAACCGAAGTCGGTAACCGGATTGATAGCTCTCTTGGCTCGGTCATGGCGAAAGGCGTTGCGGAATTCATCGAACAGGCGTCGACGGTTCTCACGGCTGTACATATCGATAAAATCACAGACGATCAGGCCCCCGATATCGCGAAGTCGTATCTGGCGGGCGATTTCTTTGGCGGCTTCCATATTGGTTCTTAGAATGGTCGATTCCTGATCGCCTTTGCCTACGAACCGCCCTGTGTTGACGTCGATCGTCACCATGGCCTCGGTCTGATCTACGATAAGATAAGACCCTTTTTTGATCCAGACCCGACGGTCGAGCATTTTTTCAATCTCTTGCTCGGTCCGGTACAAATCAAACAGTTGCGTATCGCCTTTATACAATTCAACGCGGCCCTTTAAATGAGGCATGACCTGACGCACATAAGCCATGATCGCCCGATATTCTTCACGGTTGTCGACCAACAGGCGGTCGACGTCGTCAGTGAAAATATCGCGGATAATCGACGTCGTGATTTCCACTTCCTTATGAATCAGCGCCGGGGCTTTCATCGTTTCCGCGCGCTTCATCATGCGCGACCAGAGCTTCATCAGCCGTTTAACGTCGTTTTGGAAGTCTTTTTCACTTCGGCCCTCAGCTTCGGTGCGGGCGATAAACCCGAACCCGTCGGGGCACAGCGGCGAAACTATTTTTTTGAGCCGCCGTTTTTCGTTCCAGTTGGAGATGCGGCGCGATACCCGGACGTGGTCGTCGTCCGGGACCAGCACCAGATATCGACCGGGGAGAGACACCTCGGTCGTGACGCGAGGCCCCTTGGTCGAAATCGGTTCTTTGATCACCTGTATTAGCACGTCCTGACCTTCTTTGAGGACGTTTTCGATCCCTTCACGGCGACGTTTGCGGACAATTTCCGCGGGAGGTTCGTCGTCGACATATTCCGGGTCATAGTGTTCGTGCTGGGTGACATCGCCGATATCCGAGGCATGCAAAAAGGCCGCCTTTTCCAGACCGATGTCAATGAATGCCGCCTGCATACCGGGCAGCACGGTTTTAATTTTGCCTTTGTAAATATTTCCGACCAGTCGCTGGCTTTGGGGCTGTTCGATATACAGCTCCACCAGCCGGTCGTCTTCGAGGATCGCAACGCGGGTTTCGTATTCGGTGGCGTTGATCAGAATTTCCTTTTTCATCCTTGCAATTTTCTCCGTTCAAGCGTGGGTGAAGGCGTCTTTTGAAGATGGTTGATAGCCGCGCAGAAAAGATTCCCCGGTCATTTTCGACTTGCCCTCGACCAGCAATTCCCTGACTTCTAAAGCACCGTCAATTGCCGAAATAAGCAGGCGACGTCTGTCCGGGATAATCCGGCCCGGCTCGAAGCCGGCTTCGGGGGCTTGCTCGACGAATCCGGCCCGCAAGATCTTGACCTTTTTGCCCCGGAAGAACGTGAAAGCTCCCGGCGCCGTCGAAAGGCCACGGACCAGATTGACGATGCCCTTGGCATCGGCGTTCCAGTCGATCAGGCCGTCATCGGGTGAAATTTTCGGGGCCGGGGTCGCCAGAGAATTATCCTGTTCGATCAGGCTGTAGCCGCCCGCTTCGATCAGGTCGAGACTCTTTTCGATTACAGGACCGGCCTGCGAGGACATGCGGGCGTATAGCTCGTCGAAAATCTCGTCAGGTTCAATCGCGATTTTTTCCTGATAGACGATCGATCCGGTATCGACCTGTTTTTTGAGGAAAAAAGTCGTCAGCCCGGTTTCGTTTTCTCCGTTGATCAGAGCCCATTGAATGGGGGCGGCGCCGCGATATTTCGGAAGCAGCGAACCGTGGAGATTGATCGAGCCTTTCGGGGGCAATTCGAAAATTTTCGGAGGAAGAATCCGAAAGGCAACCACGACAAAAATATCGGCGTCAAATTCGGCCAATTGGTCGGCGAAAGCACCGTCCTTCAAAGATTCCGTGGTTAATACCGGAAGCTCGAAAGATATTGCGGCCTCTTTGACCGGTGTCGGCACGACCTTGCGGCCCCGCCCGGCCTGCTTATCAGGACCGGTGACTACTGCCAGTACCTCATGGCGCGAATTTTGATACAAATACTCCAGCGGCCGCCGGGCAAAATCCGGCGTCCCCATGAAAACCATCTTCATAAATAGACATGTTGTTCGGGCGTTGAATACGGATCGTTACGATGCAGCCGCGAGTCGGCGCAATTTGCCGCTCAGCATAGCGCGTGAAACCGACGATAAATAGTCGATAAAAAGCTTTCCATCGAGATGATCATTTTCGTGCAATATGGCTCTTGCCAAAATGCCGTCGGCCTCCAGTTGAAATTCATTTCCGGTCAGATCAAGCGCTTTCACCTTGACATATTCAGGGCGATTTAGCTTTTGAAATATGCCGGGAAATGATAAACATCCTTCTTCCATAGTAACTTCACCGGAAGCCTCAATAATCTCCGGATTTATAAAGACCCTGACATCTTCAGTCAGGTCAACCGGAGAAAGATCTAAAATAAAAATTCTTTTCGCTTCGCCCACCTGGGGCGCTGCCAAACCTAATCCTTTGGCATCCTTAAGGGTGGCAATCATATCAGCCACCAAATCTTTTACTTCCTGATCGATCTCGTTTACCGGTTCGGCTTTCTTACGCAAAACTTCGTTGCCGTATGTAACGATTTGTCTCACAGTCCGGACACAGCTCCTAACATATATTTATTTGTCAACTCGAGCCGCTATGGAGGTCTTTAAAAATTCGACTTTGACTTCATCGTTCAGCTTCAAAACGATCGTGCCCTTGTCTTCATTGATGGCGAAAATTGTGGCATACATACCGCTGTTTGTCACAACTCTGTCGCCCTTTTTCAACTCCGTTAGCAGCCTCTCGTGTTCTTTCTGTCTTTTCCGCTGGGGTCTGATCAACAGCAAATACATGATCAGAAACAGCGGAATCATCATTCCCCAGGTGGCCAGAAATCCCCCGCCTCCTCCTGAAGCATCGGCTCCACCTGCCATCCATAATAACAACAATGGATTGTCCACAGTTTCTCCTATTTTTATCGTCATGACTGCTCAAAAACTGAACAGCCCGTTTAGGTTTATGGCCCAAAAATATACGAAAATCGCGTCGATTAGCCAAGTGATTAAATCGTGGGCGTAAGTTATTTTGTTTTAGTGTATTACAAGTGCCGGTATTAAGGTAGACGAGCGGTTTGATTCATGTTAATGCTGCGGCTATAAAAAACCGCCGCAGAATAGCGGCGGTCCATAAAATAAAAACTTTCGATTTTAATACTACTGCGGGTTGTCATCGCCGGTTTCAAAGCCACTTTCCGTGACTTCCGGGCCGGTATTGTCATCGGTCTTTTCTTTCGACATTTTGCTCTTCAAGTCCCTGAGCTTGCCGAACAGGTCCGGAACGGCTTCGACCAGAGCGTCGAGTTTGCCCGGTTTGGCCGAAAGCAGCGAGATTTTCTTTTCATCCATAATGATAAAAGCCGAGGGCTCGATTCTGGCCGCACCGCCGCCGCCGCCGCCAAAACCGGCGCCTTTGTCGTTTCTCTCACCCTGACCGCCGCCGGCACCAAAACCGACCGAGATTTTAACCACCGGGACCACCGTCTTACCGCCAACCGTAATCGGGTCGCCGATTACAGACTGCGAACGTGCGATTTCCTTTAATTCGCCGACTATATCTTTCAGTATTTCCGATACTCTGTTATCAGCCATAGCTGACTCCTTTCGTTCTCAATATAAAAAATCTTCTTATTTTCGTTTTAACCATGTCGGCAAGTAACCGAAGAATCAACCTTACAATATAATACATTTTTAGATTTATCAACCCTTTTCCGTCGAATGTGAGCCGGTTCGATGAAAATTCCGGCGAGAACGCAATGTGTGACATAAGGCCCGGCGCGATGCCTTTCGCGCTCCAGTATATGGCGGTCACATTGCCGGTGTGATACGGGTCTTCAAAACCCCCTGCGATATTCAAAGCCAGATGGCGCACGCGGATTTTTCTGAGAAGCTGTAAAGCCCAGCGGGCATAGATGAATTTCAGTTTGGGTATTTTGAATCTACGTTTTTTGGTTTTGGGTTTTTCTACGGCAACCTTCGCGGCCTTAACGGCTTTGGCTTTCTTACCGGTCTTTATTTTTTTAATACGAATTCCGGCCAGCCTGATTTCCAGATGCCGTGTTGGCAGGTCGAACGAAACCGTCCCGAATAAAAACGCCAGCGCCGCGAATTTGGCGTTATCGCTGAATTCGAATTTCAGCCGCAGCGATGACGCCAGCACTATCGCGACAGTTGCAACCAATATAAAACAAATAATTATAAACATGGCTCTCTTATCAATATCGGACGAATTTTATATGACCGTAGTTGCTATTTTGTTTCCGCCGACGGACATAATTTTGCCAGCGGGCAGCGACCACAGTCCGGTCTGCGGGCTTTGCATAGCGCCCGGCCGTGGTCAATCATAAGGTGTGTATATTTGATCCAGTCTTTATGCGGAATAATCTCCATCAGGTCGCGCTCGATTTTAACCGGGTCGGACTGCTTCGTAAAGCCAAGCTTGTTGGCTATGCGTTTGACATGAGTGTCGACCACGATCCCCTCGGAAATACCGAACGCCTCGCCTAACACCGCCGATCCGGTTTTACGGCCGACCCCCGGAAGCGCCACCATTTCGTCGAGCGTTCGGGGCATTTTGGCTCCGTATTTTTCGATGATAATCTTAGATGAGTTCTTAATCCCTTTGGCCTTATTGTGGAAAAAACCGGTTGAGCGGATGTCGTTTTCAAGCTCTTTGATGTCGGCATCCGCGAAATCATTGACGCTCTTGTATTTCTTAAACAGTTCCGGGGTTACCATGTTGACACGCTCGTCGGTGCACTGGGCCGAAAGTATGGTTGCCACCAAAAGCTGATGCGGCGTTTTATAATCCAGCGAGCATTTTGAGTCGGGGTACGTTTTCTTGAGCAGGGCAATTATCCTTTTGGCCCGCGACTTAAGCTGTTCGGCTGTTTCCTTTAATTTCTCAGTAGATGATGCCATAAGATCAATATTTCAAAAACGCCACACGGTCGATATCATTCAGGTCCTTCATAATGGTATACGATCCATACCGACCGTTGGCCTCGACCGCTTTGGCAACTTTCTCCGACTGATCATAGCCGATTTCAAACATGACCGCACCGCCTTCGGCCAGATATTCCGGAGCCTGTTTAATTATTCTATGAATTATATCCATCCCTTCATTTCCCGAAACCAGCGAGACTTTGGGGTCGGCCAGGACTTCGGGGGGAAGACCCTCGTATTCGCCGTCGGCTATATATGGTGGGTTGGATAAAATCAGATCATATTTAATGTTAGAATCCAAAGCATCGAACAGGTCGGAGCAGATGAATTTTATTCGGTTGTCTGTATTATGCGTCTTTGCGTTTTTTTTGGCGACATTAATGGCGCCTTCGGATATATCCACCGATGTAATCCGGGCTTTTTTATATTCTGCGGCGACCGTAACCGATATCACGGCCGAACCGACGCCCAAATCCAGCACGTGCGCTATTTCAAGATTTTTATATTTCAGGAAATTTATCGCTGTCAGGCACAATAGTTCGGTTTCCGGGGTTGGGACCATGACGTCGGGATTGACAAAAAACTTCCTCCCGTAAAACCATGCTTCTTGCAAGATGTATTGCAGGGGATAGCGGGTTGTGCGACGGTCGATAATTTTATTGAAATTCTTGATTATACCTTCATTAACCAGACGGTCGCCGTGCAAGTAGAGGTCGATTCTTTCGATGTCGAGCAATGACAACAGGACAAGTTCCACTTCCGAGGCGGGTGATTCGATTCCGGCCTGACGCAGCCGGTCCTCGGCGTTTTTTATAAGTTGATGGAATTGCTGTCGGTCCATATCAATCCGGCAGCGGCCTGAACAGCCCCCATTCCATTAATGCCTGCCTGTCCGGTGGCGTGGCGCAACCGCAGCGGCGATCCCCATGGTGACGCAGGACAGGTTTGCGGCTCGGCGTTTGCGCGGATTTATATTCGGCCGGTTCGGCCAGGGGAATTTGCCTCAATAAGACCACTCCGCCGACAAGTATCGAGCCGCTCTTTATAAAATCTCGTCTCAGCATTTGGAATCATCCTCGGCTTCGGTGACCAGATTGAAATTGTCGATTTTCATAGCCGGCACTTTCATAAGGATCGAATATTGCGGATAGACCACCCGGTCCTTGGACAGCGCCACGATATTCGAAAACGCCTCGAGTATCGACTGGTTGGTACGCATGTTGCGAATGGGTGACGATATCTCGCCGTTTTCGATCAGGAAGGTTCCGTCGCGGGTCGTTCCGGTAACCATGGTTTGCATCGGGTTAAGAAAGTTCAGGTACCAGAAGTGAGTTATATAGACACCTTTTTCGGTAGATTTGATCATCTCAGGAATCGTTGAATCTCCTGCGGCGACGACCATGTTCTTCGGGTACGGTCCGTAGCTGTTGTCCGGTGCCAGCGCATTTCCGGACGACTTAGTATTCATAAGGTTGGCGTAGTACGAATTATAAACCACGCCTTTGGCGACGCCGCTTTCAATCAACGGGACTTTTTTGCGGGGAGTGCCTTCGTAATCGATAAGGGGAGAGGCGAAATCCGGGTCGAACGGATTTTCAGCCACCGAGAAATTATCCCCGGCGATCTTATCTCCGATTTTTCCCGACATAAACGAACGGTGCTGATATAGCGTCGCGCACCCGAAGCCCATAAAAGACAGGAGAATCAAAAGCTGGCCGACCGCGGCCGGTTCCAGAATGACCGTGTACTTACCGTCTTCGAGCGATATGGGATCCTTGGATGACGCCGCCTTTTGCAGCGCCGCATATGCCAGGTTTTCGGTATCTATCTTTGAAGCATCGTGATTGTAGGCCATGCTCCAGCCGGAATTGTTATCTTTTCCCGCCAGAGTCATACTTATCTGAGCCTGGTTACCGGTGAAATATCTCGATACGCCCAGCGAATTGGCGACGGCCAGAGTCTTTTGCTCGATGCGGAAAGCCCCCGATGAATCGCAATAGCCCTGATTGGCGACCTCGAAAATTTTGGCGATGGCTTCGGCTCTCTGTGTCGGTCCGAACATGGACGTCGCTTCGGAAATAAGATTTTCAGCGACCTTCTCATCAGAAGGTTTTTCGAATGAAATGAAATCATCGTCCGGCACCATATACGCCAGCATCGCTTCGCAATCTGTGACGGCTTTCTTGATCCCGTCGGGTGACAGATCACCGGTCGAAATTACACCGAGTTTTTTATCTTTGACACATCGGATATAAAGAGTGGTTTCGTCCTGGTCGATATGGTCGGTTATGCGGTGTTCCGCGAAACGGGTGAGAGCCAGACGGTTTTGTTCTATGACCGCTTCGGCCATATCGGAGTTGGAGTGCGACAGTGCTTTCTTGAGCATCTCCCGGGCTTTTTCCTTGTCGATTATCATGATCCGGTCCCGATCTCCACGTTATCGAAGCGGCACGGCGAGGCGCCCTGGGCCGTGCGGGCGTTCTGCCCCGGCTGGCCTTTGCCGCAGTTGGGCGTGCCCCAGATGCGATATGAATTTTTATCCGCTATTCCCGAGCAACTGTTCCAGAATTCGGTCGTGCAGCCCGAATAAGTCGGGCTTTTGATTGGGGTCGTCAGTTTGCCGCCTTCGATCAGCCAGCCGATTTCGCAGCCGAACTGGAAATACCGCCGTTCATCGTCAATCGACCACGAACGCACCGTATCCATATAAATTCCGTCATCTATCTCCGACAATAATCGCTCGAAGCTCTTATTACCGGGAACCATATCTATTCCGGGGATTCGCACTATCGGAATATTAATCCAGCTATTGGCCCGCATGCATGCAGTCGATTCTCGGCCGATCCTCGCCGCCGTCTCGCGCGACGACAAATAATTGACCAGAACACCATCTTGGATAAGAGGTGTCCTTCTGGTCGGGACGCCTTCATCATCGTATTTGTACGACGCCAGCCCGTGTGGCGTGGTCGAATCGCACATGACTGTAACGATATCAGAAGCATATTTAAGTTTACCCAATTGATCGGGCGTGGCGAACGACGTTCCCGAAAAATCGCGCTCGGCTCCGAACACCCGGTCCAGTTCGAGAGGATGACCGATTGATTCATGCATCTGAAGCGAAACCTGGTCGCCGGATAGAAGAAGCGTCGTCGTTTTTTGCGGACAGTCTTCGGCCGAGAGAAGCATTTTCAACTCTTCGGCCAGCCTCGGAATATTTTCTTTGAATTTTAACTCCCCGAGTAGTTCATAGCCTTTGCATTCGTACTGCCCGGCCGACGTCGGGAAAGAGCGCTCATAGCGTTCCCGGTGAGACTTGGCCAGGCCCATCGAAAGCCCGCCCCCGGTCTGGATCAAGATCTGCGAGATATCGGCCCCGTCGCCCGATGCAAAATATTTTTCGCGCCGCCGAAACGAGGCAAAGACGTTTCGGCTGTTCATGCCCTCGACCTTTGTGTCGGTCATGGTCTGATCAACGTCCTGCAAAAACGCGATTTTCTCATCTAACGGTACCGTGAATGGGTCGATCTTATAAATCGAAACGTATTCGTCGCTGACTGGTTTGACCGGAGCCAGCTCGATGCTCGCTTTGTTAATCATCGCCGAGGCCTCGGCGATATCGACCGCCAGCCGGGTCTTTTCGCGTATAGCCCGTTCGCTGAGATCGTCGGTCGACGCAAACCCCCAGGCGCCGTTCTTGATGACCCTGATGCCGATCCCGATCGAGAGGCTGTTTTCAATCGGCTCGACCGTGCCGTTGGCGACTGTAATGTTTTGATCTTTAATGGCTTCGATACGGACGTCGGCGTATGTGACGCCAAATCTGCGGGCATCGTC
>CAZMWI010000001.1:23564-82921 GCA_964569945.1 uncultured Ignavibacteriaceae bacterium | reverse complement strand
AAAAAGGACAATCGCCACCTTGCACATAGTTGCTCCCCCGTTGATTTAAAAAATGCTAAATCAGATCCCAGCGACTCAGGATAAATTTTACGAAATCCGCGACTTTCTTGAACGCTTTCTCCTGGAATTCCTTGGCTTTTATAGGATCGAAATCCGGGACGCCTTCGCCTTCTTTATAAAGCAGGATACTGCCGGGTACCGGATAAACGAACGCCGCCGGATTGAAGGCGTACACGAGATCATCGCTGAATTGGGCTTTGTCGACCAGTTTTTCGTCGATGGCCTGCACCATAGCCGTTTCGTTATTTCCGGCATGACCGCCTTCTTCGCCGTAAACTTCGCGGGTGACATCCCCGCAGAGGTCCCACCACTGTATCACGGCAATCTTGACGCCGCTGTCGTAGAAAAATCCATAGGCGACGTCTTTCAAAACCGAGTCATTGCCGCCGTGGCCATTGAGGACGATGATTCGTTCAAAGCCGACATCGGCCAGGCTGTCGAGTATATCGCGCACGTACTGCCCGAATGATTCCGGAGTAACCGTTAGCGATCCGGGGTAGCCATAGAGAGATTTGGTCACACCATAATTAACCGTCGGTGCGATAAGGGCGTCGATTTTGTCAACGACATAATCTGCGATCGATTCCGGGATTAAATTGTCGGTTCCGATGGCCGCCGCTCCGTGGGCTTCGACCGTACCAATGGGAAGGATTACGGTCCGGGTGCCGCCTTCCAGCGCGGCCCGCACCTGCATCCATGTCAATTCCTGTAATTTTTTACTCATGATTAAATATGCCTGTTTAAAATTCGTTCAAGGACTTTTTCCGTTTCGCGGGCCTTATCTTCGTCACCTTCCAGGCGGTATTGATTTATATCCCTGACGAGGAATTCGAGGTCTTCCGGATGCTCGACCGCGTACCACATCTCCATCTCGGACCAGGACAGTCCTTTTTCATTGAATTTCTCCGCCACTTCGGAGTAAATTCGGGGCGAACGCCAGTCGAAATCGGCCAGGTTGACATGATACTGACCGGACATCCCGATCAGGTAATACCGGCCCTCGACCGTCGGTCCGAATACGGCGTCCGATTTTTTCAAGAGCTTAAGGGCCAGCTTGAGCATCTTTCCGTTTAACGTAGGCGTCCGCGAACCGATGAAAATAACATGTTTGTATCCGTCGTCGAAGCACTCGCGGAAAACGACGTCCATTTTCAGACCCCAGCGTTCCGGCTCCAGTTTCCGCACTTTGAGCCGGTCTTCCAGTGCCTTCGCCTTTTTGCCGGAAAACCGTCCCGACAGATAGTGCATGATGGTCTCGACCGATTTGCGAGTGTGGGGATAATCGGCATAGTACATATAAATATCCGGGCCGGGAATATCGAGGACATTATTGATGGTATCGGCGATGAAAGCCTGATGCAGAAACGACAAAGCTTCAAGTGAAAATTCGTCGCCCAGACTCAGTTCCGAGCCGTCTTCGGTAATCTCCTGGATACAAATCGCCAGCGCCGTATCATTTTTCTTTTTGGTCGGCATTTACTTTTCCATAAAGTATAGCTGTTTATTTGCCCCAATATAAAACAGGCCGGGACAGCCGTCAACTATGCGACAAGAATTTTTGATAAAATTAATATCAGCCGACCGATTCAAGGCCGGGAAACATTTCCAGCAGCTTGTTGGCGATGATATTCAGAAGATTAAAAAAGATCAGCACACCGATAATCATCAACAATACGCCGGAGATAATCTCCACGGCGCGGAAATGTCTTTTGATGAATCCGAAGAAACCAATCAGGTAATTGAAGAGCAGGGCTGTCAGGATGAACGGTATTCCCAGACCTGCGGAGTAAAATGTTAAAAGAATTATCCCTTTGCCGACCGTCCCCTGACTGGCCGCGACGGTCAGGATTGAGCCCAGAATCGGTCCGATACAGGGCGTCCAGCCGAAGGCGAAGGCCATGCCGATCAGGACCGAGCCGACCACGCCGAATTTCTTTTGTCCGGCATGAATACGCTTTTCATAATTCAACGCCCGGATTTTAAAAACACCGGCCACATGCAGGCCAAACAGAAAGATCAGCACCCCGCCGATTTTGTTGAACAGGATTATATTGTCGCGAAGCCATCCCCCGATAAACGATGCCGACGCACCCAGGGCAATAAACACCAGAGAAAAGCCGACTACGAAAAAGATCGTGTTGATTGCCACTCGGGCGAGATGGGCCGAGGCCTTTTGTTTATCGGTCAACTCTTCGAGAGAAACTCCGGAGATGAACGATATATAACCCGGAATTAACGGAAGAACACACGGTGATACGAAAGACAGGGCTCCGGCCAAAAAGGCACTGAAATATCCGACGCTTGCTTCAAACATGACGGTCCTTTATTGATTCTTTTATTATACCGGAATAAAACAGGAATGGGCCCTAAGGCAAGTATTATTTTTTGGCTTCGAGAATATGCGGCAGCTCTTCCCTGAGAATCTGGCAGATTTCTTCGCGATCTATTTTGTCGACGATATTTTTGGCCAGCCGTTCCGCCAGAAGTTCCACCAGATATGTACTCATCCGGCGTATTTCTTCGGGGTCAATGGCGGCATTGGTATCGGCTACCGCCGTCGCAGTTTTGTCCCCGGACGCCGACCCGGCTTCCTTGGCGCGGGTGGCGCGAACCGGTTCAGAGCTTATATTTTCCAGTTCCGATTCGAACTGCTTCTTTATTTGGCCTTCAGCCGCCCTAGCCGACTGTTTGTCACTGTCGGTAGTAATTTGTTGCATTTCCTTCTTGAAATCGGAGATAAACTGGTCCACCCCGCCGGGTGTGGATTCAGACCGCCCTTTAGTTGGTTTACCGGTCTTAATCGGTTCCATCGTATCGCTCGGTTGCGTGACTTTCAGATTAGGGTCAGTATCGTTTACGGGCTTTTTTGCGGGAGTCTTGTTTTCCGACCCATCATTTTTCATCTCGTTTAAGAACCAGTCATAATCATGATCATCATTTTGAGGCTCTTCCGCAACAGGTCCCGGTTCTTCGTTCGGCGCCGTCATGCCGTACTGATCACTTTCGATTTGTATCTTGGTCGATTCGGCCACAGAACCAGTCTTGGCTTGTTCCTGTTGTTCATCCCGAATCAACAGGGATTCAACTTTGCCACTTTTCGATACTTTTTCTGCGTCACCATTGGTGTGTTGAACTATATCGAAAGCGTCCTTACCAGCCGCCTTGGCGGCTTTGGTCAGGCTTCGCGAAGTCCAGGTCTGGTCCATAACTTCGGAATCTTCGACCTCAATTTCGTCGATACCGAGAGCGGCATCCAGAATTTCATCGTTAACAGCTCCTTCACCGAACGGACTCGATTCCGTGATTTTCTCAACCGGTTGGGCGTCACCGGCACCAACAAAAGTCGATACCTTGTCCAGAAAATCGTTCGGGTCGAAGGGACGTGAAAGCACGACTTCCGGAGGGTACGGCACCTGATTGCCGTTGGGGTCCTCGATTAACAGTAAGGGTATGCTCGACGTGGCCTTATTATCCCCAAGAGAATCGTACAGGTAGTTATTTTCGTTGTCGCGTATATCCGCTCCGATGATAACAAGATTGGGTTGCTCGGAGATAATCAGAGCTTTGGCCTTGTCACCGGCCGAGCAGCTTATAACATCGAAGCCGTTCTGGTGCAGAATAGATTCGGCAATATTACGAATAGCATCTGATTGTTCAGCGATCAGGACTTTTTTCCGCATTACGTACCTTCCGGCTATTTATCTTCCCCGGATAAAATCTGGCTGGCACTTTCGAGAAATTTACGATCTTCCTTTGAAATATTCTCGATACCAACCTCGTTTATCTTATCCAGGATAGCATCGACCCTTTTCATTATATCTTCGGCTTTTTGGCGCCGTTTCTCCAGTTTAGCGGATTTTCTTCTGAACCGCAAGGATTTAATCCACCGGGGAAATGACGTAAGCCGCCAGTCGAGCTTAAGATACGCCAGACCTATCACGGCCCCGCCCAGGTGAGCCAGATGGGCCACATGGGGTCCGGAAATGAGGAACATCAACACGGCAAAAAACGGGATGGCATAACGGACTTTCATCGGAATCATAAAGAAGACAAGCAAATACCGCTCGGGAAACATCAGCCAGTAGGCCGCCAGGACGCCATAAATCGCGCCCGACGCCCCGACTATCGTATTGGCCGAGCTATAGTTGAAGATAAGCGAGAACAGCGCTCCACCCAGTCCACACATAATATAATATTTAAGGAAACTTTTCGAGCCCCATTGAAATTCTATTTCGGTACCGAACATCCACAGGACAAACATATTGATAATCAGGTGCATAAAGCCGCCATGGAGGAACATATAGGTCAGAGGCTGGAACAGGTAGTTCGGGAAGTCTTTGTAGAACAGATAGGGATTAAGGCCGAACAAAGCGGTTATGGTATTCGATCCATAAAGCTGGCCGAGCAGTACCACGGAATTGATGATTATCAAATACTTGATAACCGGGCTTATCGCCCCCGGGCCGATTCTTACCGAACCCATCCCGCCTGAAAATCCGTTATTAAACCTCATTTTTCAACCTATCGGCACATTTTGAGAACGTCTTTATGGCATATAATTTATACGCGGATGACGGCATGTCAACCCGCGGAAAGGCATAAAAAATGCCCTAAGTAGTATCTTCGGAAGACTTTTTTTCGTCGGGATCCAACTGGACGCCACAAGACTCGCTCACTCACGTCTTAACCCCGAGCTTCGGCAATACGAAACGCAATAAGGCGTACCAGATAACGAGGAAAATAATCAGGAATAATATGTCATAGAAGTCCATAGCATTCGTCCTTTAGCCGAACAGCCGGCGGTGCTCTTTAAAAATACAGCGGTCCATTACCATGGTTAATCCGGCCTTCTCTCCAGTCGCGAAGGCGTCAAACGATATTACCGATTCCTGAAGCCAAACCGCCGGTACCCCAATTTCCACCGCTTCCCTGACAATCTCCGGGGCGGCCTCCGGTTTGCGGAAGACGTCGACAATATCGATTTTTTCGGGAATAGACTTAAGATCAGGGTAGGCCTTTTTGCCCATGATTTCTTTTTCTTTGGGATTGACCGGGATGACATTATACCCGGCGGAGATCAAAAACTCTGATACGCCGTGCGATGGACGGTCGGGATTGGAGGACATCCCCACGACGGCTATGGTACGGGATGCATCCAATAGCTTTTTTATAACCCCGTCATCGGGATTTTTCCACCCTCCCCCGACGCCATCATAAACCGGCATATTTAACCCAAAACTTTAGACAACCGGTCAAGCAGTTGAGCTTTCGGTATGGCTCCTATTACCTGGTCCACCAGCTTGCCCTGCTTGAAAAACAGCAAAGACGGGATCGACATGATCCCGAACTGAGCCGCTATTCTCTGGTTATTATCAACATCCACTTTGGCGACCTTAAGTTTGCCGTCATATTCAGTGGCGACTTCTTCCAATATGGGTGCTATCATTTTGCACGGGCCGCACCAAGTGGCCCAGAAATCTACTACGACTGGTATATCAGCTTTAACTACTTCGCTTTCAAAGGTGTCGTCCGTTACTGCAACAGGCTTACTCATCAGTTTTCTCCTGCATGTTAAAGTTCATCGTATGATTAAACGTCATGTTACTTTTTTTGTTCCCTTGGCTGCACTATGACCGTCCGCCAGATTGCGGCACTTTCCGCGCACTTGATCGACAAAGGCTTCGATGCGGGTTTCTTCACCGCTGTCCTGAAGACCCTCATAGCTTATATTCAGCCAGGGCAGGTTATCGAGGTCGGAGGAGACCTTTCTCGACAGCGATGATACGATTGTCCCCGGCATGCAGTTAAACGGCATGCTGTTAACTATTCCCCCGGCGCCTTCGTTCACGAGGTCGATAGCCTTGCCAATAGACAGCACCGCCTCTCCCCGGACCGAGACCGGAAGGTATGGTTCCGCCAGGCCGATTATCTTGGTGACCGGTGTTTCGTGGGGGATCGCAAACTCTCGGCTGAACAACTTCTCTATCTTCTGTTCGATGCGATTCTGGTATGATCCCTGCAAAAATCCGGACACCCAGCTCTTCCATTCACGGTTGTATTTGGCGTCGAGACGATAAGTATACGACGTATAATTAACCCATTCGGCGAATGATGCCAGGCGCACCTCCGCCCCCAGCGATTCCAGCTTGGTTATCAGGTGGTTGTTTGAAAATCTGTTATTGCGGAGGTAAATCTCACCGACCACACCGATAACCGGCCGGTCGATATGATCGAGGGGTATCCGGGCAAATTCCGCACCTGCCTTGCGGGCCAGGTCGTACAGGTCCTGATCCTTGATTATGTAATCCTGCATCAGGTTCAGGTATTTATAATAGATGCGCTCCGTCTGGCCGCTCTTTATTTCGTGGGGACGGCAGCGGAAAAGCATTTTCTGAAGGCAGTCGACAAAAACTATGCCGGCCCAACCGATTTTACGGAAAGTGGTGTCGTCGAGGTCGAAGTCCGAATATGATGTATCCGAATTGGGCGAATAGATCGGGATCTCTTTATATCCCAATTCATCGAGTATGATACGGTGATATTGACTGTACTGCCCGAACCGGCACGGCCCGTTCGCCCCCGGCATGAAAAAGACGGCTTTGCCCGGATCAAAATTGTCGCTGTGGAGTTTCTTTATCATATCGCCGGTAGTGACGACGCACGGGAAACATTCTTTACCCGACGTGAATTTTTTGCCATACTGCAGGCTGAGTTCATCCGGCTCGTCCATAACCTCGGCCATCACCCCGGACTTCCGGAACGCCGCCGCGACGGCATAAGCGTGGTCACACATGTTGGGGATGTATATAGTCTTTTTCGACGGAGAAAACCGCCTCAATTTGGGCTTGTACTCTGTCACCGGCGGTTTGAACCGATAAAACCGCAACGAATCAAGAAACGCCTCAACTCTGGTAATCATTCCGGCGTCGGCCGAATGTTCATCAAGTTCCAATTGCAGATACGGCTTGCCGGACATCTGCCTGCGAAAGAAGTGTGTTATGAACGAATCCGGACCGCAGCCGAACGACGATAGATAGACCGCAAACAGGTTGGGATGCTCCCGGATAAATTTGGCGGCGGCCAGAATTTTTCGGCCATACAGCCAATACATCGTATCAAGCTCTTCGGCCTGAAGCTCCAGAGGCAGGAAATCCATCGGGATGACTCTCAGATTCATGCTCCGAATTTTCGATGGTATCTCCAGCGACAGGCGACGGTCGAAGCCATTGTACG
The DNA here is from genome assembly GCA_964569945.1 of uncultured Ignavibacteriaceae bacterium. Taxonomy (GTDB): domain Bacteria; phylum Zixibacteria; class MSB-5A5; order GN15; family PGXB01; genus CALAMC01. The sequence continues at coordinate 75,628 of CAZMWI010000001.1, read as the reverse complement.
GTCGGCTTATGATGACAATGCACTTTTCGTCGGGTCGTAAATCATCCAGTATTCTCTGACCTTCCTCGATCAGGCTCTGGCGGTAAAGTGAATAAGCCCGGCTGGCCTTCGACAGGGCTTTCCCCACTTCCCGTTCACTTAAACCCATAGTTTTAATAATGCCGTGTAATTGATTAATCATCAACGCTTTATTGGAATCGATTCTGAGTGGTTTGCCGAGAAATTTTATACCCGCCGCATCGAAATCGAACTTCGTCGAGACCGTATTCGAAATCGATTGAACATAGGGACAGATATAGCTGCCCTGCTCATCCTGACGACTCTGCGTGTATTTAATAATGCCCGGAAGGAATATATAATCAACTTTTTTGCATATCAGATTATCCACATGGCCGAAGGCTATCTTAATCGGGAAGCAGGTTTCCGCCTCGAATTTTTCCAGTGAGCTTTCGACTATCTCGTGGTTGGACATATCACTGGTTATGACCTCAAAACCGAGCGACTCGAAAAAGGCCTTCCAGTACGGGAAAAATTCGTAGAAGTGCAATACCCTCGGGATGCCTACCCGCCCGCGCGGTTCCACGTCGACGTTGACATCAATATAGCGGCGCATAAGCTGGCGCATTCGGAAATTAAAATGGTCCGGCATTTTGATTTTGGTCTTGTCCTGTCGGACATCGTATTTTTCGCACCGGCTGCCGTAATAAAGCGGCTCCTCGCCTTCCACTTCGACTTTGCGGATATCACACATATTGGAGCAGTCCGTGCACGGAAAAGTCGATATATTGTATTTGCGCTTCGAGATATCGAAGCCCTTGAATTTGCTGCCACCACCCGTGTCTTGCTCCATAGCCAGAATCGCGGCCCCGATGGCCCCGGTGATATCGTGATGCGGCGGGACGGTAATCCTTTTGCCGGTCAACCTCTCAAAGGCGGCTACGACGCCTTTATTCCAGGCGACACCGCCCTGGAAAAAGATATTGTCGCCGATTTTCCGGTCGCCGACCACGCGTGTCAAATAGTTCGAAGCAATCGAATAGGCCAGCCCGGCGATTAAGTCATCGGTCCCGGCTCCGGCTCTTTGATGCCCGACCAGGTCAGACTCCATAAAGACGGTACACCGTTCGCCGCAACCGACCGGACATTTGGCCGAAAGGGCCCGGTCGCCGAATTCGCGCTCGATGTTTATTTCCAGTTTCTCGGCCTGCTCCTGCAAGAACGATCCGGTTCCGGCGGCACAGGCTTTATTCATCTCAAAGTCGATTACGGTTTTATTGTGAAGCGCCACATACTTGGAATCCTGCCCGCCGATCTCGAAAATGGTATCGACGGTTGGGTCAATATTTATTGCCGCCGTCGCCTGGGCGGTAATTTCGTTCTTGATGATATCTGCCCCGACAAAATCTCCGGTCAGGTAACGCCCCGACCCGGTGGTCCCGACCCCGACCACTTTGACTTTCTGGCCAACTTCCGCCCCGATTTCAGTCAGTCCCCGGCGAATGGCCTCAATTGGCCGACCCTCGGTCATCAGGTAGCGGCGGGCCACGACATTTTTCCCGCGGTCGATCAAAACGACATTGGTTGAAAGTGACCCGACGTCTATGCCGAGATAAACCTCGAGATTTTCGAGGCTGTCGCGGTAGCGCTGGCGGGTTATATAATAATATTTGGAATCGGGATAATCGAAACTGAGCGCCTCGCGCGATCCCTTGGGGACCCCGCGATATCTGAGATAACCGGTGATTTTCTCAGGGTCGATTTTGACGGCTTCTTCGTCGGGCTGAGAGAAAGCCAGTTGGGCGGCTCCGATGGCTCCCATGACATTATAATGCTGCGGGATAATCAGCTCGCCGGGATTGAGTTCCAGAATATCGGTGAAAGCTCTAACGACTCCGGGATTGGCCGCCACGCCGCCCTCAAAAGCAATTGGCTTGATAAATTTCTTCCCACGGGCAATAGCGCTTTTGAAATTACGAGCAACGGCATAACACAGCCCGGCTACTATATCATAATCCGGAGTAGCTATCTGCTGAAGGTGAATCATGTCTGATTTGGCGAATACCGAACAACGCCCGGCGATACGTGGCGGATTGGGTGATTTGAGGGCCATCTTGCCGAATTCATCGTCGATGGATATTTTCAGTCTTCCCGCCTGTTGATCGAGAAAAGAACCGGTTCCGGCGGCACACAGGTTGTTCATGCCGAAATCGAGAACCGTTTTTTGCTCGATATCGAGAGAGAGAAACTTCGAGTCCTCTCCCCCCATTTCGATAACAGTTTTAACCACGGGCGCCGTCAGATAGTTACCGGCGGCCAGCGACGGAATCTCGCCAAAAAACTTGCCGCCCAGAATAGTGCTGCCGGTCCGGCCGCCGATTCCGGTGAAGCCGATTTTAATCGGTCGGCGGGTAAAATCCTTGAAGTCGCTCAGCAGGACAGATCTTAACGTCTGAAAGGGCCTTCCATGAAAACGGCGGTACAACGTCCGAACCACTTCGCCGGATTCATTCACCACGGCCAGCTTGACCGAAACTGAGCCGATATCAATCCCTAATGTCAAATTACTGATGTCCATTTCCACCCCTTGGCGTAACGCGTGTTTTGATAATAACAGTTGAGATTTTTAGGCGCAATTATAATTGTTTGAGATTATACGAAGCATTGCTATATTTGGCTTTGTTATTATGAGGATTTTATTGCAAAGAGTGTCCCGGGCCTCTGTAAAGGTCGACAATAAGACGGTCGGCGAAATTGGTCGGGGGCTATTGATTTTCTGCGGTTTCGGCAAAGGCGACAGCGAGGAATGGGTCTCGCGGATGGCTGAAAAATGCCTGGGTATGAGGATTTTCGAGGACGACGAAGGCAAGATGAATCTGTCGGTTGAAGACATACACGGAGAACTGCTGGTTGTCTCTCAATTTACGCTTTATGCTAACTGCCGCAAGGGTCGGCGTCCGGCTTTCGAAAAAAGTATGCCGCCGGAAAAGGCCGAACAATTGTATGAATTATTGAAAACGGAATTAAACAAATCCGGGCTAAAAGTGGCCGGGGGCATTTTCGCCGCCAAAATGGAAGTGTCGCTGGTCAATGACGGTCCGGTTACGATATGGCTTGATGACAAAGAACTACAGCAACCTCGCCGCTCTGCTTGAACGATACGATCTCGTGCTGGCTTCAGGATCGCCGCGACGAGTCAGAATTCTTACGGAGAACGGAATCGCCTTTCGTCAGATTATTCCCGATATCGACGAAAACGGCGATTCGGAAGTTCCACGGTAACAACTGGCCTAAAATCTCGCCCGAAAAAAGGCAAAAGCGTTTTTAAAAGAAACGACCGGGCGCGAAGTAATCCTTGGGTCCGACACGATTGTCGTTCTCAATACTGCCATACTGGGCAAGCCGGAATCCAAAGACCACGCCTTTGAGATTCTGTCACAATTATCCGGCCAGAAACACACTGTCTGCTCGGCGGTCGCTTTGGTGCAACCGGACGGCCGGGCGGTATCGGGTTACGAGCAAACCGACGTATTTTTTAATAAAGTAACAGACGATGAAATCAGGCAATATATTGAAACCGGGGAACCGCTCGACAAGGCCGGAGCCTACGGAATACAGGGTTTCGGAGCTTTTTTAGTTGACACTTACAAAGGCAACGTAGATAATATAATCGGCCTGCCTATGACGCTTGTTAACGACCTGGCGGGCAAATTATTAGCAGGAAAATAATAATATGTCCGAAGCGCATAAAAAAATCGGAGAAAAATTAAAGGCCCGCCGCGAAAAGCTGGGCCTGTCACTGGAAGATATTTCCGAAGATACAAAAACCTCGATCGAATATCTTCAGGCTATTGAAGACGGTAACATCGCTTCTTTTCCGTCGAACGTGTACTACGATATGTTCGCTCATTCGTACGCCAAGGAAATGGAATTGAATCCCGATGAACTTTTCGAAGAATTGAAAATGGCCGAAGAGGCGGAAACGGAAATTGAACCATCGGCCAAGTCATCGCAAAAACAGCCCAAAAAGGAAGACAAAAAAGAGGACAAGAAAAAGGGAGGGGGCTTTTCCTTTGTTAAACTATCGGCCTGGCTGGGTGGGATAATCATCGTAATATTTATAGCGATTGTCGTCTGGTCGGTTATGGGAAACAAATCACAGGAACCTTCGACGGTGCAGTCGTCGGAAAACACGACGACAGACAACGAGCACGGTGCAGCCCTTGCCTCTCAGGAGCCATCGGCGGCCGTCGAGGATTCGACGCTGCAGGAAGTTAAAATAGAAATGCCGGAGTACGAGCCGGTTAAGAAGATGAACCTGCAGGTTGCTACCAGTGATTCCTGCTGGGTGATGGTTCTTGCCGATGGTGACACGGTGCTCAACCGCAACCTGCCCGGCGGGGCTGTACGCAATTTGTCGGCCGATTACCGTTTCCTGATTTCCGCGGGCAATCCCAGCGTTCTTAATTTGAAGCTTGACGGCGAATTGCTAAGGCCGCTTTCCGAAAGCGGACGGCCATACCGGGACCGGGAAATCAATCAGATGAACAAGAAAAACTATCTGGCGGAGCCGGAAGGAAGCGAAAGTGAAACGCCTTAAAAAAATACTGGCCCGCTTCAGATTGACCGTCCTGTGCAAACGGCAGGAGCAGGGGGCAATCACAATTCCTGATGATATAGTCAACGCCCGCCACGTTCTGGTGCTGCTCCCCCCCGGTCAGCGCGAACTGACCTTGATTAAAGGCCTGCTGCCCGATATCACGCGCGTTTTTTCCGGGTCGGAAATATACATCCTGGCGTCACCGGGCTCGACCGTTTACAATATTTTCCCGCGCAAGGGATATCGGATCATGACCCCGACCTCGCAACATCTGGACTGGTCCGGTCTTCCCAAACGAAGTTATATTAAGACGCTTGAAGAAACGGATTTTGATGTCATAATCGACCTGAATCTGGGCGTCAACTATTTCTCCCAGGCAATTTTGCTTTCTTTCGGTAAAGCATTGAAAATCGGCCGGGGCAATCATCTGGGAACGCCTTATTATAACCTTGAGATCAAATCCCGTTATATCCGGGATGAAAAGAACATATACAAATCGATTATTACTACCATTGATAGAATCAAGAATCCGGCTGCGATTGAGGCCGGATAAGATAAATACATCGGAGGTAATGTGTATTTAAAAAGACTGGAATTGCTCGGTTTTAAATCTTTTCCCGAAAAGACGGTTATCAAACTGACTCCGGGCGTGACGGCCGTGGTCGGGCCGAACGGATGCGGCAAAAGCAACATACTCGATGCCATACGCTGGGTGCTGGGTGAACAGCGGGTATCGCTGTTGCGTGGCACGAAAATGGAAGAGATCATATTCAACGGCACACGCGACCTGAAACCGCTCGGGATGGCCGAGATTACGCTGGTCATACAAAACAACCGTGGGATTCTGCCGACCGAGTACGGCGAAGTCCAGATCACCCGACGGCTGTTCCGATCGGGCGAATCAGAATATCTTCTGAACAAAGTCCCCTGTCGCCTGAAAGACATCACCGAGCTTCTGATGGATACCGGTATCGGGGCACATATATATTCGATGATCCAGCAGGACATGGTCGATGCCATACTGTCGGATCGTACCGATGACCGCCGCTTCCTGTTCGAAGAAGCCGCCGGCATATCTAAATATAAAAGCCGCAAAAAAGCGGCACTGAGAAAACTCGAATCGACCGAGCAGGATCTGCTTCGTCTGCAGGATATCGTATCCGAAGTCACCACGCAGGTTAATTCGCTGCGCAGACAGATGAAGAAAGCCGAGCGCTATCAGGAGCTTTCGACCGAGCTTCGCGGCTGGGAGTTGTACATCAACCGCACTGCCGTCGACAATCTCAAGAACGAACGACGCGAACTTCAGACCAGTCGTGACACCCTTCTCGATGCCAAGACAAAATTCGACACCGAAATTGACAAACTGTCTTCGATACAGGAAGAAGACCGCAACAAGCTTATAGATCTCGACCGCAGTCTGACGGAAATTTCCAACGGTATTTATGAAAAGACCGAAGCGGCGCACAGGATAGAGACGGAAATATCGTTGACGCAGGAGAAGAAAGAAAACGCCAAACGGCTGCTCGAAAAGAACCTGCTTGACCTCGATGCCTTCGCGAAACGCAAAGAACTGCTCGAAGAACAAATTGGCGGGCTCGATGAGGAACTGCGAAAATTCGAGGGACTGCTTGAAGGTTCGCAGGGTGAAATAAATGCCAGCGAGACCGTCCTGGCCGAAATCGATGAAAAGGTCCTTGCCGCCAGAAAAGAGCACGAACGACTGAACCGTCGCCTGTTGGAACTTGAGGGTTTGCTCTCCGCGGGTAAAAGTGACGATACCAGGATTCAGAACTCACCGCCAAACTCTCGGAATACTCTGCGAATCTTGATGCTCTTAACGCCCGCCGTCAGGACTTACAGGCCAAGCAGAATGTATTTCGCGGCAACATCAGTCGCCTTGACGAAAGCCATAGAGCCTTTAATAATAAGAAGTTCGAGCTTGACCGACAAATTGCATCGTGCAACGAGCAAATCGAAGAGGTTTCGGATAGATCGTACAACCTGTCCGCTTCGATCGAAGCCACCGAGGCGCGCCGTCAGCTTCTAAGCGAAATGATCACGCATTATGAAGGTTATAGCGGTGGCGCGGTGTCGGTCCTCGAAAACACCGAACGCTGGCCGGGTATAGTCGGTACGGTAGCCGACAATTTCAAGCCGCGTGAGGGATATGATAAAGCTATCGAGGCAGCCCTGGGTGAGATTGCAGGATTCATCATTTGTAAAGACAGGAATACCGCCAACGAAGCGATAGAATACCTTCGCTCCGAAAACAAGGGCAAGGCGGGGTTTATCATTCTCAATACGGCCCAAAACAATACTGATGTCTCGCGGCCGGAAATGAACGAAGAAGGATTTTTGGGATGGGCCGATGATTTCGTCGAAACCGACGACACGGCACGTCCGCTCGTGTCTCTCCTGCTTTCGCGAGTAGCTCTGGCCAAACCCGAAGCCGCGGCCGCCATGGCCGACCGTCTTCCCTCCTATTTCGAAGTCGTCGGCACCGATGGCCGCCTGTACCGAAGCCAGGCCATCGTCTCCGGCGGTTCGACCGAGGGCATCTCTTTATTCGGTCGTAAAGAAAAGGTCGATCAACAGGCACAGGAAATAGTGCGCCTGAAATCCGAATTGGAGCAGATTCGCATTCAGAAAAACCAGCTGACGGCAAAGCTGGGGTCTCTTCAATCGGAGCGTTCCGAAATTAACGAGCAGCTGGAATCTTTGGTCGAGGAACTTGCCGAGGCCAACAGTAACAGGTCCACCAACGACTTCGAACTTCAAACCTGCACTAATGACATCAGCCGTATTGAAAACGAAAACCGGCTGGCATCGGAGAAGCTTGAAGCGATCAAAACTCGTCAGTACTCCCTGAACCTCAGCCACGATCAGCAATTACACGAAAAAGAAGAACTGATCCAAAAACTGGAGCAGCAGCAGACGATTATCGCCGAACTCGAAAATGAATCCGAAACGGCCGCCGATGATGTTTCCAAAAAACAGATCGAACAGGTCGAATTAAAAAGCAAAAAAGAGCAGGTGGAAAGCCAGACGCGCCACACTCGCGAACTGATATACGAAATCGACCGTAATACGACAACCAAGACTGAAGAGAATGTCGCGGCCGAAGTCGAGATCAACCGATCCAAAGAAAACATGGTCGTGCTTGAAGCCCAGTTGAAAGAAATATTCGAAGAGCGTACCGGCCTCAACGAAAAACAGGTTCAACTTCGCGGCAGTCATGCCGAACTGCAGGAAGTTCTGTCTCAGAGAGAAAAGGAAATCAAGTCCAGCCGTGTCCAGCGCGAGGACTCCTCCCGCGACCTGCACGACATCGAGCTGAGGCTGACCGAAATCGATTCGGAAACCAGAAACATCGTGCAAAAAATAACGGAGGAGTACGAGCTGGACATCAGGGAAGTCGAGGTCAGTCTCCCCAGCGATGCGATACCGGCGGAAGAACGTCGCTCGCACATGCAGGACCTTAAGGAAAAGATGAAAGCGATGGGAGCCGTCAATCTTCTCGCCCTCGAAGAATTCCGTACCGCACAGGAACGTCAGGAATTCCTGAGTGGCCAGATCGACGACCTGCTCAACGCCAAGAACACGCTGCAATCCACCATCACCAAAATCAACACGACCGCGAAAAGGCTCTTCATGGAGACCTTCGAACAGGTCCGTGAAAACTTCCAGAAGGTTTTCGAAGAGCTGTTCACCGGCGGGCAGTCGGATATACGCCTGGTTAACGAGGACGATCCCCTCGAATCACCGATTGAAATCATCGCGCGGCCTCGCGGCAAAAAGTTGTTATCGATTACGCAAATGTCCGGAGGTGAACGGGCCCTGACGGCTATTTCGCTGCTTTTCGCGATCTATCTGGTAAAGCCGTCGCCATTCTGCATTCTCGATGAAATCGATGCTCCGCTCGACGACGCCAACATCCATCGCTTTCTGAAACTGATCAAGACGTTCTCGGATCAGACCCAGTTTATCATCATCACTCACAACAAGATCACGATGGAAGCATCGGACAACATGTACGGTATAACGATGGAACAGCCTGGAATCTCCAAGGTTGTTTCGGTCCGTTTCCAGGAGGAACCGCAAAACGGCGATCTGATCGACACGTCTATGGCCCACAGTGACTACGAAGAAGACGTCGATATTCCCGAAGCCGTCCGCCAGCGCATGGAACCGCAGATTAAAATCGATGAACCCAGCAACGTGGAATCAGAATAGTACAATCCATGCTTTCAAAACTGAAAAAACTTAAAGACTCGCTCTCCAAAACGCGAGATAACCTGTTCGGCAAGATTGCCTCGGTCGTAACCGGCCGACGGCTCGACGACGAACTGCTAGACGATCTCGAAGAGGTCCTTTTGAAGTCTGACATCGGTTTGGCCGCGACGGAGAGTATTATAGAAAAGCTGCGGGAATCGGCCGGTCGCGAAAAAGTGACCGAAAGCGATGACGTTATTGCACTGCTTCAAAAGGATATTTCCGAAATCCTTTCTTATAATAAACAGGAAATAGCTCCGGATAGTAGTGCACAACCTGTGGTCTGGCTGATCACCGGAGTCAACGGCAGCGGCAAGACGACCACGGTCGGTAAACTGGCTAATTATTTTCGCAAGGACGGTAAGAAGGTTATGATTGCCGCCTGCGATACTTTCCGCGCCGCCGCTGTCGAGCAGCTGGAAATCTGGTCCCAGCGTTCGGGGGTCGATATCATCCGCGCTCACACCGGGGCCGATCCGGCTTCGATAGCTTTCGATGCCGCCACGTCGGCCAAAACCAAAAACATGGACATTCTTCTGGTCGATACGGCCGGACGTTTACACACAAAATCCAACCTTATGGAAGAGCTCAAAAAAATTCGGCGCGTTGCGGAAAAGGTCGTACCATCGGAGCAGATCAAATCTATTCTGGTCATCGACGGCAACACCGGGCAAAATGCTCTGTCACAGGTCAAGGTTTTTCGTGAAGCTGTCGGGTGTGACGGCCTCATCATTTCCAAACTCGACGGCACCGCCAAAGGCGGCGTGATGGTCGCGATAGCCAAAGAACTGGCGGTCCCGGTGGAATTTGTCGGCATCGGCGAAGGCATCGACGATATTCAGAAATTCGATGCTTCGGCTTACGCAGAGGCACTGTTCAATGCTTGAGACCATTGGGGTTAAAACGTCGTCCCGCGAGGAATTCGTCGACATTACATATATTGTTCGGAAGTTCGTCTCGGACAACTCCGTCAATGACGGCCTGGTTATAGTCTATGTTCCGCACACGACCGCGGGCGTAACGATTAACGAAAACGCCGATCCTGATGTGACCCGAGACATTCTCGACAAACTCCGCCGAGAAATACCGAGACAGGACGGTTATCATCACGGTGAAGGCAATTCTGACGCGCACATCAAAGCCTCGCTAATGGGATCGTCGGTGCAAATCGTGGTCGATCGCGGTAATCTGGCGCTGGGAACCTGGCAGGGAATCTATTTCTGTGAATTCGATGGCCCCCGTCAGCGCAAAGTCATTTTAAAAGCTATTTCCGGCTGATGTTCAGGATTCGCATTATAGCCGTGGGAAAAAACAAAGAGGACTGGGTGGAGCGGTCTGTTGATCATTATCTCACTTTTTTAAAGAAGTACTGCCGAGTGGAAATGATCTATACGTCCGAAAGAAAGAAGTCCGCGTCAGTTCCCGAAACCGAAGTGATGAAAATCGAGGCCGGTTTCATCTCCAGGAAACTCGATCCTGGATACACAATTGCTCTGCACGACGGCGGTCGTAAATTCAATTCAGAGTCTTTTGCGGCCTATCTTCAGAAAATAATGCAGCGACACGGCCAATGTACTTTTATCATCGGAGGGGCGTACGGGCTCGATAAAAATTTCATGAGCCGGTGCGATGATCGTCTGTCCCTCTCCCCCATGACCATGTCGCATCAGCTTATCAGGCCGGTACTGCTCGAACAGCTGTATCGGGCGCTATCCATATTATCCGGGGGCAAATACCACAAATAAAAAAACCGGCCGAAAATCGGTCGGTTTTTGGAATGATAGTGTAAGTCTGCAGGACTACCACTATTTTATTTTAGCATAATCATCTTCTTCGTTTGTTTTTGGTCGGCGAATTCGGCGCGGTAGAAATATACGCCTGAAGCAACGGGTTGTCCGGCATCATTGTTACCGTTCCACTGCACCGACACAATACCTGCCGGGGATTCGCCCTCGAAACTCTTAACAACCTGGCCGGCGATGTTGATGACGGTCAGTTTCCAGGCTCCGTAGGACGGCAAATTCATATTAATCTGCGTCATCGGGTTGAACGGGTTCGGGTAGTTCTGGGAAACCTCGAACTCCTGCGGGACCTGCGTCTTGCCGAAACTGCTCGCAATAGACTGGCCTTCATACGTAGCGAATTCGGCCTCCTTGAGTTTGAGAGATCCGCTGCCCATGTACGGAACCCGAAGTAAAGTGCTGTTTCCAGCGTCGATCATAACGCCTTTTTGCATGCTGTAGACGAGCACCCTGACCTCAGACTGCTTTATATCATATTGCATTTCCATTCCGGCCGGAACGTCAATCAGTTCGGGAACATTGGGATTGACCCCGTCGTATTCGAACACGAACAGGCCCGCACCGAGGTCGTAACGGGTGTCGAGATTGACCGACAGGACGTTGTCTTCATTGTCGGTCTGCACCATAACACTTTCGCCGCACGGCACCGGTTTCGGGAACGGATTGGCGTCGCCGACAATCACTCGTATCAGGTACACAAGGTCGGCAACCGAAAGGGCGCGTCCGTCGGCATTAACGTCGGAAGCTGCGATCTGGCCGTCAACATTGACGGTGAAGGCCGCAAAACCATAGATGAAGTAGTTGGTAAAGACCACGGCGTCCGCGATTTCATAGGCAATTCCGTTGAGATTCAGATCACCACGATCGTCTATCTCATCGGGGCTCTTGACGCAGATGCCGCCGTCATAAAATTCAATGCATCTTGAAGGAATAATCTTATCACCGGTCAAACACGTATCAGGGACTCCGGTACCGAATATGCGGTTAGTCTCCGGGAAGTGTATTTCGTCGTATTCGTCCCATTTCAAGTGACCGGAGCTGTTATATATTCTCAAATCCGTGTAAAATTCATTTCCGTCGCGATCGGAAAATCCATTGTCGCCGCAATCGTACCAGAAGTACGATATCGGCAGGTATTGACCACCAATATTTTGATCCGCAGAAACCTGCATAATTACCCTGGCGATCTCACCATCAACCATATACTGATCTTCGGGCGGATGATTCGGACCGTTGTTGACATCAGCTATCCCAACCAATCGAAGTAGTCCGGCGGGACATCCTATACAAGGACCGTCAGCGCCGGATGCATATGTAAAGTATTCCCAACCGGAAATATCCGAGCCTTTGTTGGCACCGGCGAAACTCATAACCGAATTATCGAAAGCCAGAAGTATATCGAAGCCGCCAATTTCGCCTCGACTTTGAGCGGTTATATGCACCGGGACGCGAGATCCGACAATATAGCAGGAATCGGTTTCAATCGACGTCACGACGCAGACGGAGCACTGGGCCGAAGGATAAAGTACGACGTCAAATGATTTTTCAATGGTATTGCAGCCATCGTCGGCGGTGAAACAGAACGAATAGGTCGTATCAAACGTGGTCGGATCGAAACAGAGTTGACCACTGTCGGGCCGAATGAGATCCAGCAGGCCAAGGCCGCAGGTTTGAGTGATGGTTATATCGTCATTTTCAGGATCGCTCGCAAAAATGCCGTCGACACAAATAGTGCCCTGGTCATCCTCGCACCAGGGTATGAGTACCTCTTCCGGAACCGTGAAATCGGGAGCCTGATTGGCGGCTACGTTAATGTTCATGTTGCACGTATCGGCGCCGCACGTGTTGGTCGCGATGATCTTGAAATCGAAACTTCCTCCCTGTGTGATCGGTACGCAAACCTGTCCCCCGCTGTAAGTCCCCTCGGGCAGAATCTTAAACGTCAATCCCGAACCGGTAGCCGTAACCGGGAAACAAATCTCATCGACGTCTTGCAGGCAAACCAGCGTATCGATGTCACCCGGACAGGTTAACTCGGGGATGCTGTTGATCAGGACGTTAACCTGGATATTGCAGGTATCGGCGCTGCACGGGGCCGTCGCGATCACTTTGAAATTGAATGTACCGCTCTCATTGGCCTTAAAAGCCAGGGTATGATTGGTTCCGTTGTATACGGCGTCCGGAGTTATAACCACCTGCACTCCCGGGGGATTGATAAACAGAGGCACATAGACGGAGTCCGGTCCACAAAGGGTGGACGATATCGGTAGGGTCGGACAGGTAATCTCGGCATAGTCATCGAAAACCACGTTGACCGTTATGTCACAGGTATCCGACGCGCAGGTACCGGCGGCTATCGCCCGGATATTGTATTCACCCTCGGCTTGCGCATTGAAGCATATCTGGCCGTTGGAATATGTACCCATTGAGACAGAAATCACGGCCGTCTCGGGAGTGAAATTGAACGGTATACAAATGTCCCCCGGCTCGCAAAGATGGACTTCGTACGGCTGCGCCGGGCAATCTATTAATGCGGTATCGCCGGTTGTGACTTCAATGCAAATCGTATCGGTCGCGCTGAGTCCGCACTCGTCGATAGCTTTGATTTCAAGGCAGTACTCACCGACGTCTTCAGGCGTGAAGCATACGTTGCCGGTTTCCGAATTATAATAACCGGTCGGCGAAACGAGCACCTGTTCGATATTGTCGTCTATATCCGCAATCGTAACCGGTTGACAAATTTCTTCAAAAGTACATTGGAAGTAAGAATTATCCTGCCCCGCATCGACCGTGGGAGCCGAGTTGAACGCCACGTCGACCGCAAAGGTGCATTCATCTGACCCGCATTCCATATCGGCCGAGACGGTAATTTCATAATGACCGGCGGTATCGGCGTCGAAGCAGACCGTTCCGTTTTCATATGTGCCGATCGGCGAAACCGTGACGCTCGCTTCGGGAGGCATGACGCCAACCGTACGACAAATCTGCGACGGTTCACAAAGGAAGACCGAAGTATCGGCCGGGCAGGTCAGCTGGGCCGGAGCGCCAAGGGTGACATTTATATCGACAAAACAGGTATCGCTGCCGCAAACGGCGTCGGCAATAACCCGGACAGTGTAGACCTTTTGTTCCGATACCGTAAGACACAATTGCCCGTCGGCAAATGTTCCCTGCGATACCGTTACCTCGGCGTCGGGCGGAGTGATTTCTAGCGGGACACAGACTTCCTGTTCCTGACAAATGAAACGGTCGAACGGTTCGGTCGGGCAGGTTATGGAAGCGCTCGGCCCGGTCGTCACGGTGACGGTAGTCGTCGACGTCGCCATCAAGCCGCATTCATCGGTCGCGGTGGCGGTGATGATATACACACCCGCGCTGTCGGGAGTGAAACAAATAAGTCCTGACTGCGAGTCATAAATACCGACATCGGTCGTAATCGAAGCCAGGTTGCCGTCCATGTCTGAAGCCGATACGGCAAAACAAATTTGATCGAAATCGCACTGGAATTCTTCGAAGTCCGCCGCTGATTGTATCTCCGGAGCGGAATTCAGTTTGACCACGATCTTCGTAGTATCTTTATCAACGGCACCACATTCATCTGTGGCGGTAATAATCATATAATAGGTTCCGGCTGTCGCCGGGGTGAAGCACACCAAACCGTCGGCATAAACGCCGCCATTGTTTACGGTGACAGTATCGATATTCCCGTTAATATCGGAAACGTCCACGGCGAAACATATTTCCTGCAGGGCGCAGACAAGCAAGCTGCTGTCAGGAGCCGAAACTACAACCGGCGGCGCGTTCTTCGTTACGGTCACGTTAATCGCGTCACTGGCGACTTCGCCGCAGGCGTCGTAAGCCGTAATCGTAATAGTGTAGACCCCTTCATGATCGGGCGTGAAACAAACCTCACCGGTTTGCTCATCATAATGCCCGCCCGACGATACCGTAACGCTCGTGATGGCGTTATTGTCGTCGGTGATATCCACGGGGAAGCATACCTGCTCGAAATCACACTGGAAGACGCTGAAATCGTCACCGGCATTGACGACGGGAGGTTCATTCATAATAACGGTCACGATCGTCGTGTCGTCGTCATACAAACCGCACTGGTCAATGGCGCGGGTAATTATTGGATATACTCCCGATTCTGTCGGAGTGAAACAAACCTTGCCGGTTATTGAATTATACGCGGCCCCATCCGATACTACGACCGTATCACCGTTGCCGTCAAAATCCATGACGCCGACCGAGACACAAATTTCCTGAGGCAGGCATAACCGCACGGTTGTATCGGGAGCACTGATAACCAACGGCGCGCGGTTCAAGCCGACCATAGAAGTAAACATGCAGCTGTCGGTACTGCATTCTCCCTGAACTACGACTTTCAAGTTTTTTACCACGGTACAGTTTGTGTAGAAGCAAACCGAACTGGTTTCATAATCGAACCAGGCCGACGACGGCGAAACCGTTACCGTGGCGCCGGTCGGGATGCCGCCGATCGGATAACAGAAAGTATCGGGCTCACAAATAAAAGCTATATCATTGCCCGGGCATTCCAGATTCATCACTTCGCTGACATCGACCGTCACGACCGTCGTGGACGTCGCCTGTTCGCCGCAATCGTCAGTTACCGTAATCGTGATATCATAAATACCAGATCCCGGCGGCGAGAAACAGATTTCACCGTTATTGTAAATGCCGGCGGAAACGTCTATCGATGAGATGTTATCGTCGACGTCGGCGACTTCGACCGGAATGCAAATTTCACTCACGGAACACGCGATAACCGACGTATCGGCCGGTGCGGAAACCGTCGGCAGAGAATTCAGACCGATAGTGTAACAAACTTCGGCAGTATCGGCACCGCACTGGTCGGCGGCTTCTATCGTAAAACAATATTCACCCGCAATTTGAGGCGTAAAGGTTAACTGCCCGGAGACAGGGTCAAGAGTACCATCGCCTGAAAGCAGGCTGTATGTAATATCATCATTATCCGCATCGGACGCGGCTATCGTCACTGTATGTTCCTGTCCCGGATTGCAGTCGAAAAATTCACCACCCGTGGTCGTTATCTCGGGGGCGGAATTAATATTAACCGTGGCCGTGAAAGAGCACGAAGCCTCTCCGCAATCCGTGGTCGCTGTTACATTGAACTGATAATCACCGGATTGATCGGCCGTAAAACAAATCTGGCCGTTTTCGTAATAACCCGACGGTGTAACTGTCACCTGGGCTCCGGCCGGTTCTACGGTCAACGGAAGGCAAACCAGACCCGGTTCGCAAATCGATACCGTCTGGTCGTCGGGACAAACAACCCCGGGAGGCGTGCCGACATCGACCACGAAAGTCAACTGGCATTGATCAGTACCGCAATCTGATTCGGCGGTTACATCAACCACGTACGTCCCTGATTCGGTGACATCGAAACAAATTTGCCCATCGACATATTCCGCACCGCTGCCGTCTACGGTGACCGTTGCGTTGGACGGCATTATCGGCAGATCGTAACAAATCGTGCCGGCTCCGCACAGGTTCTTATATATCTCCCCGTCCGGACAAGTTATCGCGGCCGTATCGCCCGACTGTACCGTTACGGTGACGGTCTTCGAGGCCGTCTCGTAGCAAGAATCGGTCACGACCAGATCGAAAGCATAATCACCGTCGTGAGTCGGCGTAAAGCAGACCGTACCGGCGTTCGCATCATACGTGCCGGCGCTAACCGACGCCATTTTTATATTATTATCCGGATCGCTAAATCCAACGTCGAAGCAAATTTCCTCATACTGGCACTGAAATACGGTGTAATCTTCGGGAGCCGTTATGGAAGGCGGTCTATTAAGTGTAACCGTTATAGTGGTCGAATCAATATCAGTTGCGCCGCATGCATCGGTTGCTTTTATAAAAAATTGATATATACCGGGCAAATTCGCCGCAAAGCATACGTACCCATTACTGTAAGTGCCGGCACCGATGACATCGATTTTGGCGATGTTATTATCGAGATCGGTTACCGAAACCGGGAAACAGACCTGAACCGGATCACACAGAAATACAGAACTGTCGGGCGACGATATAACAACCGGCGCGTGTCCCAGGTCAATCGTTACGACTATTTCGTCAGAAGCGGAAATCTGGCAATCATCGGTTACTGTCATCGAGACAGTGTAATCTCCGGATTCGGTGGGCGTAAAGCAAACCGTGTTATCCTGTTCGTTATAATACGCACCATCGGGAAGAATTTGAGTTATGGTGGCGTTGCCATCGGCGTCACCAAAATCCACCGGGACACAAATCTCTTCAGGAGTACACTGCGTAACCTGGAAATCGTCGCCGAAAGTTACGTACGGCGCCGAGTTCATGTTGACATCGACGTTGAATTCGCAGCTGTCTTTCCCGCAGCTGTTCTCAGCAACAAATTTTATGGAAATCGACTCAGTCGTGGTTGCGTCAAAACAGACGGCATCGTTGACGTCGTCGAAAGTGACATTTTCGGGGGTCAGAGTTATCGTGGCATTGGACGGCACATCACCAATGGGGATACAGACCGTCTGTGGCTCGCACAGATTTATAGTCGTATCATTGGGGCAGTCCAGAGTCAAACCCTGAGTTTGAATGACCGTAATGATAACCGTGTCCTGTGGACCCGGCGGCCAGGCCGTCTTACCGTCAGCGAAAGCGCCCCGGCAGGAGTCGGCGGACTCATAAACGAACACATAATCGGCCGAGTCGGCCGCGTCAGGATAAAAACAGCTCCGCCCTGTATTATTATCAATCTGGGTAAACGTACCCGGTCCCTGAATCTGCGTTATTACCAGGCTGTCATTTTCGGGGTCGATCGCGTTCACGTCAAAGCAGATCTCTTCACCTGAGCAGACATAATATTTTTGCGTAAATCCGTTGATATAAGGAGGATCGTTGTCTTCGAGCGTCAGGCATATATCGGCCGTATCAGCGCTGCATTCATCGGCGACTTCAATCTTGAAACAATAAACGCCGGCATTCTGGACGTAAAAGGCCAGGCCCTTACGCTGATAATCATACCATGCCCCGCCTTCCAATACGTTAACCGTAAGGCTGTCGCTGTCCGGATCGTACATCTCCAGAGGGAACAAAACTACGGTACCGGTCCAGCACTTGTAGAATGTCGCATCGCCCGATAAAATCTGAGGCGGGACGTTTTCCATCACAACATAGGTCTTGGTTACTTCGACGAAGCTCCCGTCGGTCGTAACGGCTTTGTATACGACGTCGAAGCTGCCGGTCGTCTCCGGAGTATATTCAAAGTACCCTTCCGCAGGAGACACCGACGGCGTGGAGTTGAATGTCCCCGGCCCGGATTCCTTGGTGATGGTAATCGTCTGGGTCAGGTTGGCATCGGTTACACGCACCGTGTCGAATATAGTCCCCCCGCTGCAAATCAGTATCGTATCCGGCGTGACAATTGGTTCAAAAATGGGCCCGACGGGGGGCGTTTCC
The DNA here is from genome assembly GCA_964569945.1 of uncultured Ignavibacteriaceae bacterium. Taxonomy (GTDB): domain Bacteria; phylum Zixibacteria; class MSB-5A5; order GN15; family PGXB01; genus CALAMC01. The sequence goes on along the minus strand of CAZMWI010000001.1, from coordinate 57,475 downwards.
GCTAAGGTTAGTGAGGGTAAGGCGAATAAGGATATGGCGAAAATGAGTGCTATAGAATGCAAATGCCTATTCAAACGCATTTTTCCTCCAGAAACATATTTGTGGAAAAGTGCCGGTACAGAGTTTCGCGCCATTATATCGTAACATTGACGTTCCTCTCTCGGGTAGAAAACCATGTCTTTGCAAATGTGTTCTCACTTGCCCGATTCTAAATCTCGATGAGGCATTTAACTCGCAAGTACCAGTACGTAGTAAACTAAAGAAAGTCACTTTAATATATCCTCAAAACGGTTATTGTCAAGCCATAATTGCGCTTACAATTATTAGCAATACGTTAGCACTCAACCAATTAGGCAACCGCAAACCTTTCTCATATTCTATTGCTAAAGCTGTTGATCAAATGCCCTACTCGCTTTCAAAAATTGCTCGCTTAGCTATGCTGCAATTTCCTTGCCCCCCACAAAATTTGGATTTTGTATATTTGTAACTGCCTGAATACCAGCCAATAGCATGCGCATCACATCAACGCACACTTTAAGCATGCATCGTATGTGGCTATGCCGCAATAATATAACTACAATAAACATACAATAAGGGTGTACCAGCTTCTATAATATAGTTAAGAAAGTATTTTTTCATACAGGATTTCCGCAAAACGCCAATTCTGCTTTTATGCAAAGCTTTTCAACATGGTGCAATTTAAACGATTTCTATGGTTAAATCGTCCTACCAGAAGACCCTTTGAAAATAGACTGGTTGCATTTATCTTAAAGTTACTCGGTTAAATGCTGACAGCCCAAACCCGAAGCAGGAGGGCGGCCATTGAAGGTTATTCGCTATCTTCCTTTTGTTGGTATAATATGCATCGTTTTGTTGGTGTTTGCAGCACGGGTTGAAGCCATAAGCGGCAATGTTGGCCCTTATGAAGAAGCCGAAAACCGCGGCATGCCACAGACGTCGCTTTCGGCCAATCAAAACGATACACATTGGCCGCAACCGGTCGGATTTCATTCCATCGGTGGGGTCGAGATGACGGTTACGAGTGTCGGGAATTTCGGCGGATCGAATATGTCAATAAGCATTGATCCTGAAACCGGCCGGGCACTGAGAACCTTCACTTTCCCGAGAGGCAGCAGGCATTCATACCTTTGGGGGGCCGGGCTCTGGGTAGGTGGGGTTATCAATGGTGACACCCTTGTCTCGATGGGTATGTCCGATGCATATTACAGCGGTAGTCATTATCTGCCGGTCGACAGCGGTGGATCGGTAACATTGGTCAGTGGACCGGGAGACAAGCAGTTTAAGGCCGAATACGATGACAACTTCCCCCCGCCGGTCTGGCAGGAGCCGGATTTCCGCAAGTTAAACAGCATCCACGTTACGGAAACATCCAGAAGCTGGACATATTCCCCAAATGATAATTTCATACTTGTGGAACTGGAAATAACCAATATCGGTGAGGCTCCGATCCAGGATGCATATGTGGGGCTGTATGTCGATGCGGATGTAATGGACAGCAACACTCCTCTTGGATATTCTGATGATTTGGCCGGGTACATCCGTTCTGAGGGGATAGCGTATATTATGGATAACGACGGCGACCCGCATAACAATGTTTCGTGGGATGACAACAGTATCCGCGGCGCCATCGGAGCCGGTCTGGTTTATTCCGACCCGCCCGCGGCCGACACATCGTTCAATTGGTGGGATCGAATCTCGCCCAATTACGGCCCCCAGTATCTTGGGAACCCTCCTCAGGAGCCGCGTTATATGGCCGACGGCGAACTGGGCAATCCTATCAACGCCAACGACAGATATTATTTAATGTCTAACGATGAAATCGACTATGATCAGATGTTTGCGGCCGTTATTAATTCCGATTCGGGCTGGCTTCCTGCAGGAACAAGCGGCCCAACTTTGGCCATAGGCATTGATACCAGATTCGTAATCGGGTACGGCCCCTACCAGATTGCACCCGGCGACTCGGTCCATGTCGTTGTGGCTTTTACAGCCGGGCGGGATGTTCACCAGAATCCCTGGGATTATCATAACCGCTTTGACTACCAAAATCCGGCCAATTTTTACGGCACGCTCGATTTCAGCGACCTGATCGAAAATTTCCGGGCGGCCCGGCTGCTTTATGAATCAGATTACGCCCTGGCCCTGCGGCCCGGCGAAATCCAGGGGCTGCAAATCACCGAAACCGGACAGACGTCGGCCGAAATTTCGTGGCTGCCCAAAAACAACGTCGATATCGAAGGATACAATGTCTATATCAAACCGGTACCGGACAGCCAGGTTATATTCAGGGATACCGTCTATCGCTACGACGTCGACACAGCCGGCATGACACTGGCCAACACCAACGGTCCGGTTACGGACACCTCATATGCTTTAGACGGGCTGACAGACGGTCAGACTTATTTCGTCTCGGTTACGGCCGTCAATTTCTTTTCGGAATCGCCCCGGTCGCGGCCCCGATATTTCACACCCGGCACTCCCGAGGCCCCGGTGACTCAACCCGGCCCGACCTATATCGGCAATGTCGATGAGGTTACTATACACTGGACCCCGCCCCCGCTGGACGACATCGATCATTACAATATCTATCGATATATAGGCGCCTACGATTATTCGTTAAGATACAAACCCCGCATTACGACCCGACCCATCGACGGGCGTCCGTACGACAGTCTGCACGTGATAGTTAACGGGGATGACACTGCCCGATATTATTTTTACGGCGTGGCACCGTACGCACAGGTTTCTGCGCCGGATACAATTTTAACCGACCCGATTACCGACGCCGAATTGTACTACCTGGTGACGGCCGTCGACGACGCCGGGCAGGAGTCGGACACGTCGAGATCGATTCCGATATATGCCACCAGCTACATGCCCAACGATATTTTAATTCTGCTCGAAAATACCGGTGACGACCGGAATTTAGAATCGATCGATACGGTGATAAACTATTACAACGACGTTCTATCCGATTTTACCGTTGACTATTTCATTATGGCCGACTCTGCTCAGGGGTACATTTGCGATAATGACGGATGTCACGACGTATGTCTCAACAAAGAATGTTTTTCATGGTCGGCGATGGCGCCGTACAGATTCGTCGTTATCGACGAAAATCTCCTGAAGCCGATTATCGACCGGTACAATTTCATAGTGCCGTTTAATAAAATACTCCGGGATTATATCCGCTCCGGCGGGACAGTTATCTATTTCGGAAATTTCGCGAACGCCGTTGTTCCATACGGTCTTGATACGTTAACACGGCGCTTCAGCCCGGGCTCGAAAGAATACGACCTTTTCGGGCTGGATTCGGTGTTCACTAACGGCGTTGGACTGTATTTCAATCATATGATCGGCAATGGCGTCGATACTATCGGCGGCTTTGTCGGTACGACGGCGCTAACAACGGCCTTCGATAACCTGCAGGTTGACACGACTTACGATTGGTGGAATTTCCCTGCTCAGCAGACGACTTTCTGGCCCTATGCCACTCCCCCGCAAACGGCGGTCATGTACCCGCGCGGCGGAGCGGAAGCTATATACACGTACGAGGCCGTATCGCCGCAGACTTCATTGTTCGAGGGATTTCCCTGCGGCATCAGGTTCAATGCCTACGGTCGCCCGATTTACGCTTTTGGTTTTCATCCGTGGTACCTTCCCCGCTCCCAGAGCGCCGCTCTATTTTCCGCCATAATGGACGATCATCCAACCGGCGTCGATGATCCTTCGAAAATAATTCCCGACCGATTCGTGCTGCACCAGAACTATCCCAACCCATTTAACCCGACTACAACTATCACATATTCGCTCCCGCGTTCGGCCGACGTGCAAATCGATATTTACAACATACTCGGTCGACGCGTTATAAAACTTGTCGATGAATTCCAAAAGGCGGGAAATCATTCGATCCAATGGAACGGCCGCGATAATCACGGAAATGAAGCGGCCTCGGGCATATATTTCTACCGGATATCCGCCGGTGACAAAGTGCGAAGCAGAAAAATGCTTCTGCTAAAATAATATCTGAAAGTACCGGGCCGCCTTTGAAAGAGCGGCCCTGTGAATTCAAATAATCTTATTGCTCACTTCCACCGAGAATGATGGGTAACCCATCTTTGGAATTTCCGATAACGACGATTTTCGTATTGGGCGATTCGGCAAGCTTTTCGGTTGCCTCTATACCCTTCCAGGTCAATAATGATTTGGTAACGCCGGATGCCACGATTTTCTGGAAGTCGGCGATACCCTGGGCCTCAATCCTTTTTCGTTCGGCCTCCTGTTTTTCTTTTTGCAAAACGAATACCATTTTCTGGGCATCCTGGTCCGCCGACAGTTTGGCGTTGATGGCGTCAGAGATTTTTGATGGGAGATTTATATCCCGGATTATGATATTTTCGCAAATAATAAATTTCTTCGATAACAGATCCTGCATGGCTGTCAATACTTCGTCATTGATAACTTCCCGTTTGGTAGAATATATTTCTTCAGGTTTGAACTTCCCAACCACTGTTCGCGCCACTCCTCTCAAAGCCGGAGCGACAGCAATGTTGAAATAATTCGGGCCCAGCGTTATCTGCAAAGAATCGAGCTTGGCTGGATCCGGTCGATACCAAACTGATACATCCAGTCCGATCGTGGCTCCGTCGGAAGAAAGGACGACGAGATTTTCCTTCCCCTCCTCGAGCTGAATCTTATAGACGAACATGGAATTCCACGGCATATGCCAGTTGAAACCCTCGGGGTAGATCTTACCCATTTGGGTGCCGTCTCCAAATTTCGAATAAAAGACCCCGCGATAACCCGACGGTATCTGAGTCCCGCACCCGACCAGCCCGGAGGCGATCACAACCAATAAAAATGCCAACAGGAATTTGCGATGATTCGCGGACATAACTCCTCCTTGTCTAAGATTAAATTAACTTCCGTTTTAATAGAAGTATGTTATGACCGGATTACTTCGAATTCAAGAAGAAAATTCAAACAATTTATTTGGCTTTATAAAAGGCAACGTAACCATACGAGTAAATTTTCGTCGTATCCACGATTAACGGGTCCTCGCTTGTGGTATCGACGTCATAATCAACCGGCGTTTCGATAAAAATGAGGCGATTGAAGGGATCCGCCGTATTGCCGATTCTCCAGCCGGTTTTATATCGTCCGGCGGAAGATTTCGTTCTCAAACCGCGTATCGTGGATGAATCTATTCGGACAAAAATAACGTCGTCATCATTGCTGGCATACGTCAGGCTGTCCCCTATATCATATATTCCCAGAGTATCATAAAGCAGATATTCTCGATTCATACCTTGACCATCAAGCGATGTTTGATAGTGACCGTCATTTAATGTCCTGGCTGCGCCGAAATTATTGCCGGGGCTGTTAAATCCCCAGAATCTCCATCCATGATACTGATAACCGTCGTTGAATATTTTAATAAAAAACGCTTTTCGCGTGACGATAGACTGATAATCATAAGCATGGGTCGTTTCTCCGCCGATATCAATTCGCATTATTTGCCCGAAATACGCATTTTTTATTTCGGCCCAGGCTGTATGAACACCGGAATACGGAGGGACTTCGTGCGTACCACTGTCAATTGTTATGTCTGTACGCGAAATGACGGAATCGAATGCGTAATAATATTTATTCGATGAACCGTCGCGTTCAAACGGCTTATCGGTATACAGGTCTGTCGTGAACAATTCGCTTCCTTCACCGGGATCACTCAGAAAAAGCTTAATTTGGTCGTAATATGATGAGTTATAAACCGTCGGATTAGAGCATGAATTCGCCAAAACAAATACTGCGATTAATGCCGAAAATAAAATAACATACATTTTATGCTTATTCATTAACATCACCTTTTGCGCCTGTTTTTCAAATCGGATTTGATCTTTTTTATTTCATCGCGTATCGCGGCCGCCGTTTCGAATTCGAGGTTGCGCGCGGCCTTGTTCATCGCTTTCATCAAAAATGCAATCTGGTCTTCGGCCGTCATGTGCACGAAATGATCCGGTTTATCGAATTCCTCGGTTTCCGGCGTTTTGGAATCGGCGAATCTTGTCGCCTGAAGAATCTCGTCCCGCGTTTTAAAAATCGTCTCCGGATCAATATTGTGTTCTTTATTATAAGCCATCTGCCGGGTGCGGCGGCGTTCAGTTTCGTCGATAGCTTTCTTCATCGAATCGGTAATTTTGTCGGCATAAAAAATCACCTGTCCGTTCTTATTGCGGGCAGCCCGTCCGGCCGTCTGTATCAACGATCTCTCCGATCTCAAAAATCCTTCTTTGTCCGCATCCAATATAGCTACGAGAGACACTTCCGGCAAATCTAATCCTTCGCGCAACAAGTTTATTCCAACCAGGACGTCGAATTCGGCCAGCCTTAAATCTCGAATGATTTCGGTCCGGTCAATGGCGTCGATTTCGCTGTGAAGGTAGCGAACCCGGATATTTATTTTGCTCAGGTAATTGGCCAAATCCTCGGCCATACGCTTGGTGAGGGTCGTGACGAGAATGCGCTCTTTCTTTTCTGCTCGACGGCGAATTTCATCGATCAAATCATCGACCTGTGTCGCCAGCGGCCTTATGGATATTTCCGGATCGCACAAACCGGTCGGACGAATGACCTGCTCGACAATCACCCCGCCCGATTGCTCCAGCTCGAAGTCGGCCGGAGTCGCCGAGACATATATTGTCTTTTGCGTCAGGCTTTCGAATTCATCGAAAAAGAGCGGCCGGTTGTCCAGAGCCGACGGCAACCGGAAACCGTGTTCGACCAGGACTTCTTTGCGGGAATGATCTCCGGCAAACATACCCCTTATCTGCGGAATGGTCTGATGGGATTCATCGATTATGGTGACGAAATCATCGGGGAAAAAGTCGATCAGAGTGTACGGCCTCTCACCCGGTTTGCGTCCTGTCAAATGCCGCGAATAGTTCTCGACACCGCTGCAATACCCTATCTCCTGCATCATTTCGAGATCGTAATTGGTCCGCGATTCGAGCCTTTGGGCTTCCAGCAATTTTCCCGCCGCTCGGAAATTCGCCAGCCTCTCTTCCAGTTCGGCTCTTACGGTAATCACCGCTTGTTCCATCTGCGGACGACTCGTAATGAAGTGCTTGGCCGGATAAATGGCTATCTTATTGCGCTCGGAGATAATTTCACCTGTCAGCGGTTGGAATTCGGTCAGGCGTTCGATCGTATCGCCAAACAATTCTATTCGTATAGCCGTCTCCTGATAAGCCGGGATCAACTCGATAACGTCTCCCCGGACACGGAAATTCCCTCTCGAAAAGTCGATATCGTTGCGGTTATAATGAATGTCTATCAGAGCCCTGATAATGCGGTCACGCTCAAATTCCTGGCCCAGTTCCATAAATAACAATTGTTCGGCGTATTCCCTGGGCGACCCCAGGCTGTATATGCAGGAAACCGACGACACGATTATGACATCATCGCGCTCCAGAAGCGAGGCTGTCGCTCGCAGGCGGAGACGGTCGATATCCTCGTTCATCGATGTGTCTTTCTCTATATAAGTATCCGTAGTCGGTAGATATGCCTCCGGCTGATAATAATCGTAATAGCTGATAAAAAATTCGACGGCATTGTGAGGGAAGAAAGATTTCAGCTCGCCGTAAAGCTGGGCCGCCAGAGTTTTATTGTGCGAAATCACCAGGGTCGGACGACCATAGCGAGCGATAACATTGGCGATGGCGAAAGTCTTCCCTGACCCGGTTACTCCCAGCAAAGTCTGGTGTCGGTCGCCGCGATTCAGACCGGCCACAAGTTGGTCGATCGCGGCCGGTTGGTCGCCGCGCGGCTCATAAGATGAAACCAGCTTGAATGCAGTTTTATCCTCGCGGCTCAAAGCCGTCCCGCTTCCCTGTTTTATTTGGGTTTCTGGTTTGTCCACGCAAGCTCTCAATATATATCAAAGTCCCTTTATTTCAATCACTTTATAAAACAATCGAACCACGCACCCGGTTCAAACATATAATTATGGGACGAAGAAACCAATCAAACGTTTAAAATGCAGACTGATGGGAGACAATAAACACTCACGAAAGCACGACACTTTTAGCTTGACTAACGCCGTAAAATGGTTAAGTTTACGGCTTTACTGTCAGGCTATAGATAGCAAGATTTGGAGGACATAGAATGTATGCAGTCTTTGAAGCAGGGGGGCTCCAGTTCAACGCCGTAGAAGGTGCTACTGTGAAAGTCCCGTTTATTTCTGCCGATCCGGGAGCCACCGTTTCCCTCGACCGGGTACTGCTCATTAAAGACGGTGAAAACGCCCTGGCCGGTTTTCCCTACCTCGATTCGGCTAAAATCGAAGCCGAAGTCATCGCGCAGGGTCTGGCCGAAAAAGTAACCGTTTACAAATTTCGCCGGCGGACTAAATACCGCCGCACCCGGGGGCATCGTCAAAAATACACGGAATTGAAAATCAAGAAGATAGTATCGCCGGAAAATTGAGTCAGTTGCATTTGCGCATAAAAATCGCCGGACCGGGATTGCCTATATTCCGGTCTTTTATCTTGATTGCCGTTTTGGCGGCTCTGTTTTGCCCCGGCGTTTCGGCACAACAGTCATATAATATCGTCGACATTCAGATCGAAGGCAACCACGCTGCCACGACCGATATGCTTCAATCTGTCATAAACCTGAAACCGGGCGATGAATTAAAATCCAATGTCATTCCCGCGGCCGTACGACGCCTGTATAAGCTGGGATTTTTTAAAGACATTCAGGTAGACGCCGAAGAGGTCCCCGGTGGTGTCAAGCTCATATTCAAAGTGGTCGAACTGCCCCGTCTGCAGAACCTCGAGTTTAAAGGCAATGATAAAATAAGCAAGGATGATCTTAAGGAAAAACTCGATCTGTCGGTCGGGCGCTATTTATCTCCGAATCTGATTTTTGAAAACCGCAATAAGATTTTGGACCTGTACGGTGAAAAAGGGTATTTTCTCGCCAGAGTCAACTATGAGCTGGATTACAACGATGATTCCACTTCGGCCACGCTGGTGTACAAAATCCACGAAGGCTCCAAGGTTAAAGTGGAAAAGGTGGTTCTTACCGGAGCCGTCATAACTCCGGCCAAAAAGATTATAGGCAAAATGCGCAACCGCAAGCGCGGCTTCTTGAAGTCCTCCAATTTTGATAAAGAAAAATACCCCGAGGACCTCGACAAAGTAATCGCCTATCTGCACGACAATGGATTTGTTGACGCTTATTTAAAATCCGATTCCATGACAATCGATTCGACCAGAAATCGCATGACCATATATCTCGACGTTTATGAAGGTCCGCGATATTACTTCGGTGAAACGCACTGGGCTGGTAATGAAGTTTTATCATCGGATTTATTGGATAAGCTCGTAAAGTACAAAGAAGGCGACATTTTTGACCGCGATAAGTTCGATAAGTCGACTATGGAAGTCTATTTCGCATATCAGGAAAAAGGTTATTTGCACACCCGTGTGACGGATGATTTCAAAACCCGCGACAGTATTATCGACATAAACTACGATATTGTAGAAGGGCTTCCCTCGAAAGTCAACCTGGTCAATATCATCGGTAATACCAAGACCAAGGATTTCGTCATCCGCCGCGAGATGCCGACCCGTCCCGGACAGGTCTTTCACCGGTCGTACCTGCTCCGTTCGGTTCGCGAAGTTATGGCTTTGAATTATTTTGAAGAAGTCCTGCCTGATTTTATCGACCTGCCCAACGGTGACATCGACGTCATCATGAAAGTCAAGGAAAAGCAAACGGGTTCGATTTCCGCCGGGGCCGGATACAACGGCCGCGATAAATTCGTCGGGACGTTCGGCATGGGGATTCCTAATTTCCGGGGTATGGGACAGACGTTGAACTTCAATATCGATGCCGGTGCATCGACCAATTCATATTCGATATCATTTACTGAGCCGTGGCTGTTCGGGCGACCGACCTCGCTGGGGACTGACCTGTATCTTTCCAACCGGGATTATTTCACCGACTATACGGAAGGTCGCCGGGGCGTGGCGATTCAGGTCGGGCGACGTTTGCGCTGGCCGGACAATTATACCCGCGCCTATGTGCAATACAGACTTGAGGACGATCGATTTTATAATTTCAGCGACGCATACAGATACGCCAATTCTCATCTAACCAAACTGATATATGATTCTTTGGTCGTGGATGATCAGGGAAATCCGACCGGCGAGGTAATCGCTGACGCGAATACAACATTTTTAACCGGAGCCCCATATCCCGGTTCCCTTCTCGAATTTAACGAGCGTTGGAAGACCTCATCGAGTCTTCAGTTTACCGTTACCCGGGATAGCCGGAACTTGCCGGAATTCGCGACGTCGGGCTCAAAGATATCCTATTCCTTCGAACTCGTTGGCGGAATCATGGGCGGGTACTGGGAATATCAGAAACATACTTTATCCCTGGCCAAATTCATTCCCGTTTGGGGTGACATCGCGTTGGCCGGAAAATTGACTATGGGGGGCATCACTTCACCCGAAGGTGATCACCGAATCCTGGAATTCGACCGGTTCTCACCCGGAGGAACCGACTATGACGGCGTCATTCGTGGATATGAAAGCGGATCGTTAACGCCCGACACGACTCAGACTATTGTCGTAAATGAAATTCACCACAATCCGGATTCGACCATCAGACTCGAAGATACTTACACAACAACTTCCCGGGCGCGTGTGCGAGGCAAATATATGCTGGTCGGAAATCTCGAACTGCAGATTCCATTGATTAAGCAACAGCTTTACGGTTTATTATTTACGGACGCCGGAAATTCATTTTTGGAATTGTCCGACTATAAGCCGAACCGGGTTTACCGCAGCTATGGCTTCGGATTCCGGCTGGTCGTGCCCGGCATAGGCACGCTTGGATTCGATTTCGGGTACCCCCTCGATAGCCGGGAAGGACAAGACAGAGGTTGGAAACCGCATTTCCAGATTGGAACAACAATCAGATAGTTTTAAATTGTAAACGGTATAAATTCAATAAAAGGAGTCATAATGATGAAGGGAAAACACGGGCTTTTAATGGGGCTGGGGGCATTGGCTTTGTTATTGGTTTTTGCCGCGTCGGCCGGAGCACAGGTTGGTAAATTCGGCTATGTCGATTCGGACAAAATATTCAGCAGTTATAAAGAATGGCAGAAGGCACAAGACGACTATAACGCCGAATACAAAGCCTGGGATGACCAGGGCCAGCAGATGCAGCAGGAACTGGAAGACCTTCAGACTGAATACGAAAAACAAAAGCTGATTCTTTCTCCGGAAAAGAAAAAAGAGCGCGAAGCTGCCATTGACGCCAAAAAACAGGCGCTCGATGCTTTTACCAAACAGATTTTCGGTCCCAGCGGCAAGGCCGAGACTCGTAATGCCGAACTGGTGCGGCCATTACTAGAAAAAATAAACAATGCCATCGAACGTGTGGCGACTGAAAACAATTACGATTTCGTTTTCAACTCCAGCGGTCTGGCGTATGCGCGTCAGGATTACGACATCACCGATAAAATCCTCGAAGCGCTGGAAGAATAGACGGGTGCTCTTTGGGGACAACACTCAAAGAATTGGCCGATCTGGTCGGCGGAAAACTCGAAGGTGATGCTGAAACAATCATAGAAACCGCCGCGCCTATAGCGACCGCCAGAAAAGGCGACATTACATTCGTTGCCAACAAAAAATACAGTCAGTTTCTTGAGACGACCGCCGCATCGGCGGTCGTTTTGTCTGACGAAACCGAAACGACCCGCCGCCCGATAATCCGGCATAAAAACCCATACTATGCTTTCGCCCTGATCCTCGATCACCTTTACCCTGACGCTCAGCAGACCCATAATGTACACAGTACTGCGGTGATTGAAAAGTCCGCTATCATGGGATCAGGAACATCTATCGGTGCACTTTGCTACGTTGGAAATAACGTATCTATCGGCGCCAACTGCAAAATTCATCCCCGGGTCACTATCCTCGACGGCTCCAAAATCGGCGACAATGTCATCCTCCACAGCGGCGTCGTTATCGGGGCCGACGGATTCGGTTTTGCACCGTACGAAAGGGGCCTTAAAAAGGTCAAGCAGGTCGGCTGGGTTGAAATCGATTCCGACGTCGAAATCGGGGCCAATACGACCGTGGATCGCGGCGCTCTCTGGCCGAACAAAATCGGACGTGGGACCAAAATCGACAATCTCGTCCAGATCGCTCATAACGTCGAAATCGGTCAGAATTGCATTATCGTCTCGCAGGTCGGCATATCCGGATCCACTAAGCTGGGCAGTGGGGTCATTCTGGCGGGACAAGTGGGATTGGTGGGACATATTGAAATCGGCGACGGCGTTCAAGTCGGCGCACAGTCAGGTGTTGCCAAGTCCGTTCCAAGCGGAAAGGTTTTCTTCGGCTCTCCTGCGCGGGAAGCTACAAAGGCCATGAAAATAGAGGCGTGTCTGAGCCGCCTTCCGGAGCTTTTCAAACGGGTCAAAAAATTAGAGGAGCTCTAAGGCTCCTCTTATATCTTCTTTTATTCTTATTGGAATTTAGAACGGAAGATCGTCATCTTCGGCACCAAGATCGCCCGGAGGCGGCGCTTCCGGAGGCGTATCTGAACTCGATCCACCACCGCCCTGGTCTCCCCGGCTGCCGAGGAAATTCAATCTTTGAGCGATAATTTCGGTCGTATACCGTTTGTTGCCGTCTTTGTCGTCCCAGCTGCGCGTCTGAATGCGGCCCTCGATATAAACCTGACGGCCTTTGGCCAGATATTCCTTGGCGATTTCGGCCTGGCGGCCCCAAACCACTATGTTATGCCATTCCGTTTTGTCCTGCATGTTGCCGTCGCGGTCTTTCCATTTTTCCGACGTCGCCAGTGAAAACGACGCCACGGCCGTCCCGCTCGGCGTATAGCGGAGTTCCGGGTCTTTGCCGAGGTTTCCTATCAGGATAACTTTATTGATGCCTGCCATATTTACTTCCTCATGTTAGGCTTGAGTTTTGATGGTCAAATATAAGCCGAGGCGCCTCGGCTGTCAATCATCTTATTGACGGATTGGATTTTGCTTGCCTGCAAAAATTAAGTCGGTATTTTGCCTTGAAATAACGGCGGGAGTTATCTCATGAATAGAAAAGGCACGCTATACCTCGTACCGACGCCCATCGGTAATCTGGGGGACATGACAACCCGGGCGATCGAGACGCTGCAAGGTTCTGAACTGATAGCCTGCGAAGACACGCGCACGTCGGGCCGCCTGCTCAAGCATTTCGGCATTAATGCCCGGACCATAAGCTATCACGATTTCAACGAACAAAAACGCCTGCCGAAACTCCTTGAAGTCCTGAACGGCGGGGGTAATATATCGGTTATAACCGATGCCGGTGCCCCCGGCATATCCGACCCCGCCTATCGCATCATTCGCGCCGCCATTGAAAATGACATAACGGTATCGCCTTTGCCCGGTGCCAACGCCCTGATACCAGCCTTGACCGGGTCGGGCCTGCCGCCGGACCGGTTCTTCTTTGAGGGTTTTCTACCGCCCAAATCCGGCACCCGAAAGAATCGCCTTAAAAAGCTGGCCAATTTGGAGCATACGCTAATTTTCTATGAATCCCCTCACCGCATCGAGAAAACCATTGCCGATTGCCTTGAAGTGCTGGGTTATCGCGACGGCTGCATTGCGCGCGAGTTATCCAAGATACATGAGGAGTTCATTCGGGGCCCGCTCGAACAACTTCTCGAAACGGCGCGCACTCGCAACCTCAAGGGTGAAATTGTCTTAATCATACAAGGTGCCTCCAAGAGCAAATCGCGCGATGCATCCTGAAATATTCCATATCGGTTCCGTGACAATTCGCAGCTATGGTGCGCTCTTGGCGTTGTCTTTTATATTCGGCGTCTGGTACGTTTATGCCGTGGCGAAAGGCACTGAGCTGAATTTCTCGCGGATTCTGATTCTGTCGTACATCATGATCCTCGGCGGCGTGTTCGGGGCGAGGTTGTTTTATGTCCTGTTTCATCTTGAGGAATTTACCGGTCACTGGTTGGACACTATCAATCCGTTTCAGAGCGATCAGTTCGGTATCGCCGGGCTCAATATGTACGGCGGCGTCATCACCGGCCTGCTTCTCGCGCTGTACTATATGAAGCGAACCGGCCTGAAAACTCTCCGAACTCTTGACTTTTTCGCCCCGACCATCGGACTCGGTTTGATTTTTACTCGAATCGGTTGTTTTCTGAATGGGTGCTGTTTCGGAACGCCGACCGACAGCTTCCTCGGCGTCACTTTTCCGCCGGGATCGACACCCTGGTTTGTTTTCGGCAGCATACCGATACACCCGGCACAGCTTTACAGCTCGTTTTACGGCCTGATCTTATTTGCATTCCTGCACTGGAAACTAAAGCGCAAACGCTTCGATGGTGAAATCATCGCGTGGCTGCTGATTCTCGAAGCGTGTTTTCGCTTTGCGATCGAATACGTTCGCTATTACGAACCCGATATGATGGTCAACATTTTCGGCATAGAAGCCACCTGGAATCAGATCATGGCGATATTTATGATTATCGGCGGAATAGTATTGTACGTAGTGCAACGATCTCGTCACCTGTCATCGAGGAATTCGAGTGAAACCTGAACGTGTGGGAGATTTCAGCGCGATCGCCTGCGCCGTCGTCTGTGGTCTGGGCAATATCGTAGTCAAGGTCGGCCTTGTCGACGTCTCCACGGAGCTTTTTAATTTCTGGTTCTTTGTCGCCGCCGTTATTATTTCCGTACTGTCTTTAGCCAATGGAAACATCCGCCGCGAAGTCCTGACCACTGATTTGAAAGCGTTCGGACTTATCGCCTTTCTTACCCTGTTTTTCTCCTTTGGCATATACACCTTCTTCCACGCCATAAAAATCATCGACCCGGCGACGGTATCGTTTTTATCCCGCTTCGAAATAATTCTGACAATAATCCTGGCGTACTTCTTTCTAAAGGAACGCCTCACGAAATACGAACTGCTCGGTGGACTGATCGCCGTAGCCGGTGTTTTTATTTTAAAATATAGGACTACGCTGGAAGTATCGAAGGCCGCATCGTTAATGATCCTCTCGGCCTTTTTCTTTGCTATAGCGGAGATTATGGTCAAGAAATTCATCCGCATCATCGGCACCATGCGCTTTGTCTTTTTCAGGAATATCTTCGCGGTCGGGATTTTTTATATAATTCTTAAAATTGCCGGACAGTCTTTGACTGTTCCCGACAGTATGACTCTGCTATGGGCATTTGTCGGGGCGCTGCTGCTTCCCGTTCTTGGTCGGGTGACCTATATCGAAGCTTTAAAAAGAATCAACATATCGCGCGCCGCGCTCTTTACGCAGTCCACTCCCCTGTTCACCGCAGTCTTCGCCCTGATGTTTTTGCGTTCACTACCGACACCAATCGAATGGCTGGGTGGTATTTTGATTATTTCCGGAGTACTGATCGTCAAATTCTCAGAGCGAGTCACATTGCGCAAGCAGCGCGTCTTATAAAATAGAGTAAAACTTATTTTTAATCTTAGTGCACTTCGAGCATTCGCTCGAGAGCCAGCAGGGCTTTGGCTTTGATTTCCGGCTTGACCCGGATAGGCTTGATATCTTTGAAATTCTCGAGGCAGTACGCCAGGTCATTAAGCGTCGTACGATACATATTGGCACAGGCCGGACACGTCTGCCCGGAAAGTTCGAAAATCTTTTTGTCGGGGTATTCGTGCGCCAGACGATGAATCAGATTGATCTCGGTTCCGATAGCTATAACAGATCCGGCAGGCTGTTCCTTGACGTACTTCACGATAAAGCTGGTCGAGCCGTTGGCATCGGCGTTTTGAGTCACTTCCGGCGGACATTCCGGATGCACGACTATTTTCACGCCGGGATATTGCTTGCGAGTCTCGTCGATGTGCTGCGCCTTGAAATTGGTATGGACGTGGCAGTGACCCTTCCAGAGAATCACTCTCGCTTTGGCAATTTGGTCCATTGTCAGGCCGCCGTCATCTCGCGAAAAGTCCCAGATAACCATCTCCTCCGGCTTCAGACCATACTTAAGGCCGGTATTGTACCCGAGGTGCTGGTCGGGGAAGAAAAACAGCTTCTCTCTTTTTGAAAAGCCCCATTTATAGGCGGCGTCGGCGTTGGACGACGTGCAAATCAGACCACCGTGCTCACCGGTGAAGGCTTTCAGCCCCGCCGCGCTGTTCATGTATGAAATCGGGAGGATTTTCTCATCGCCGCCGAACTCTTCAAGAAGTTTCCACGCTTCCATGACGTCGGCCATCTCGGCCATGTCGGCCATGGGGCATCCGGCCAGCGGGTTCGGTAGAAAGACCGTCTGACTGTCGTCCGTAAGAATATCCGCCGACTCGGCCATGAAATGCACGCCGCAGAAGAAGATATATTCGACGTTTTTCTGCGAGGCGGCGATCTTGGAAAGACCATAGGAATCGCCCACGGCATCACCAAACTCGACCACCTCCATGCGCTGATAGTGATGGGCAAGGATAATGGCCTTGTCGCCCAGCTTCTTCTTGGCCGCCCGGACGCGCTCTTTCAGATCGGCGACCGGCGCCTCGCGGTATTCCTGTGGTAATGAAAAGTACATACTATCTAATCAAACACCCTTTCTACCTGTGATAATGAAATACGCCCCGCTTTGTTCCCGAAGATGGATTACTGCTGCCCATTTTCCAACGATTTCAGGAACGTCAGCACTTTACTATTATCGGGGATATTCAGCAGACCGACATGCTCTATGTAGCGGACGATTCCTTCGCGATCGACGACGAAAATATACCTGTCCGCGATGCCTTTATCATCGAGAAAAACTCCGTACTTGCGCGCCACCTCACCGTGCGGCCAGAAGTCGGAAAGCAGGTTGAAAGAAATCCCGCCGATAGATTTGGACCACGATTGATGGGCTGGGATGGAATCGGAAGAAATACCGAGTATGACCGTATTAAGATCCTCGAAATCTTTCAGTTGATTCTCATAGCTGGGCATCTGGTTGCTGCAAACAGGGGTATAATCGAGAGGATAAAACGCGATCAGGACATTCTTCTTGCCAACAAAATCAGAAAGTTTGATCCGCCCGCCAATATGCGTGGGGAGACTGAAATCGGGCGCCTTTTTCCCGACTTTCACCTTGCCGAATATGATCATTACTTTTCCCTTATCCGGCTTTTTCGAACTTGTCTTCGGGAGCGTTGCAAACCGGACACGATACCGGCGGCTTTTCTCCTTCGTGCGGATAACCGCAGACACTACAAACCCAGGTCATAAAGCCTTAATCCTCCATCGGCTGTGTGCCGTCGGATGAAAACCAGTAATAATTACCGGCCAAGGCTTCCTTCTCAGCCATCAATATTTCGAAATGCCCGTTTTCCTCGTCGGCCAGGTCCTGCAATATGGTCCTGAATTCGTCGCTCTTGACGGTTTCTTTGGCGGCTTCGTAAAACTTGGTCGTCACGCGTTCGGCCTCGATAGCGAGGCTGATATATTCTACTTCCGAATGCAGGTTTTTCAATTTACCTTTTTCGAAAACGGTAGCCAGGGCGTCGAGCCCGCGAACGGGAAGTTCCCCGATCGGTTGGTTGATAAATTTCTTGAACAGGCCCCGCAGAATCGCTTCGTGGCGGATTTCATCGTCGCGCAGCGTCTGCAGCCGTCTTTTGGCATCGGGGTTGGTGGTCTTGTCCGCCAGAAGGCCGTAAAAAGTGTGGCCGTTCACCTCTCCCCTTATGGCATATCTTAGCAGTGTCGCTTCGTCTTTCAATTGCTCATCATACATCGGTCGTTACCTCGTAATCAATTGCCCATCCTTAAATTATCGCGCATAATATCACTTCTTCTCCAATTTTTCAAGGGCTTTTCTCAGTTTGGTGAGCTTTTTCTCCTGACGCACCCGCGCGTTGCGTTCAAAAATCCCGCCGAAGCGGTTCTTCTCGAGCTGGCGCTCCAGCTCTTCGATCTCTTTTTTCAGCTTTTCTATTTCGTCCATATCAATTCCCTCGCTTATTTATAAAATCAATTGCCTTCTGCAGACGGTTCACTACTGCCGTTTGTCCGAGGGCTTCCAGCATTTCATACAGCCCCGGCCCCACCGAAGTTCCGGAAACCGCCAGCCGGGTCGGATGAATCAATTTGCCCTTCTTTATTCCTAACTCTTCGGCCAGTGTATTTATGACTCCCATGATATCATCATGCTTGAAACTTTTCAACCGCTCGAAACCGACTTTGATTTTTTTCAAAAGCGCCAGCCCTTCATCCGTGAATTGCTTCTGTGCGGCGTCGGCATCGTACTCGAATTCATCGGTGAAGAAATACTCGCTCTTTTCGACAAACTCCGTCATTCGTTTGCATCGTTCTTTGAGCATGGCGATAATTTCAAGCAGGTACTGCCAGCGCGTCTCCAGCCAGTACTTGGTTGTGAATCCGGCCGCCACCAGCATCGGGGCCACCATATCGGCCAGCTTGTGATCGGGAGTGTGCATGATATGCTGCTGGTTTAACGCCAGGAGCTTTTCTTCGTTGAATATCGGGTTGGCCTTGTTGACATTTTCCAGTACAAAGGCTTCCATTAATTCCTCGCGAGACATAAATTCCCGGTCATCTTTAGGCGACCATCCCAGCAAACACAGGAAATTAAAAAGTGCTTGGGGCAGGATACCCTCGTTGCCGTACTCAGCGACGTCTTTATCGCCCAGTCGTTTCGATACTTTTTTCTTGTCGGGACGGAGAATCAGCGGGACGTGAGCAAACTCGGGAATTTCGAGATTCAACGCACGGTACAATAAGATCTGTTTGAAAGTATTGGTGATGTGATCGTTGCCCCTGATGACGTGCGTTATGCCCATCTCGTGATCGTCGACGACGACCGCCATATTGTACACCGCCCGGCCATCGGAGCGACAAATCACGAAATCCTCGATCTCGCTGTTTTCACGAGTCAAATCGCCGAGAATCAGATCGTGATAGGTTGTCGATCCTTCCGGAATTTCCAGTCGTACTGCAAATGGTGTATTATCATCGAGCAATCTCTGTTCTTCTTCCGGGGAGCTTTTAAGCCAATTTCGGTCGATGCGGATGTCTTTGGATTCAGCTGCCAATTCTTTTCTTTTCTGGTCCATCTCTTCGGGCGTGCGAAAACATCTGTAAGCCCTGCCGATGGAAATGAGTTTGTCGACATACCCGTTGTATCTTTCCAGCCGCTGGGACTGGAAATACGGCTCTTCATTCCAATCAAGCCCCAGCCATTTCAAGGCGTCGAGGATAGGATCTATCAACGACGCATCGGAGCGAGCGGTGTCAGTATCTTCGATACGAACCAAAAACGTTCCGCCGGTCTGACGGGCATATAGCCAATTGAAAATGGCGGTGCGGGCGGTCCCGACGTGCAAATAACCCGATGGCGAAGGTGCAATTCTGACTTTGACAGGTTTATCGGACATAACTTATTACTCTCTAATTTTAAATAATTCTACCCGGCGGCAAAGGCCGCAACCAACTCAGTTCTCGTCTTTGGGCGGTTCGATATCGGGCGGCAGCGGCTGCACCGGAGGCGGCGGCGGAGGCGGTCCGGGCGGTGGTGGTGGTGGAGGTGGGGGCGGCGGAGCCGGATGCTGCTGGGGCTGCATTGGCTGAGGCTGAGGAGGTGGTGGCTGATATTGATGCTGACCGCCGTACGAATACGGGGGCAAATTCGCCGGGATTTCAGCAAATTCCAGTTCGATTCCGCCGAGAAGCTTGGCGGCCAGATTGTAAATGAACGTGGCGATTATGCACAAAATTGTGTTGAATATGGCGCCCATGAAACCATAAAGGATGACCATAAGAATAATCATTACGATCCCGCCGGCAGCCCCGCTTCCTTCGTTCAAAAAGGGCATTGAAGTGCCGCCGAATTCTCCCATCTGTGTTGCCAGTGCCATGAAGAAACTCATGAACGCACCGATAAAGAATCCTATAATGGCTCCAAGTACCAGATTTACCACGAAGGAGATTTTTATAATCGACCAGTAGCCGATTGATTTAAGTTCAAGCTTCATGCCTCACCTCTTGAGTTTTCAGGCATTGTCCGCCTATTAATTTATGAAATTCGGGACGTTTCCATCAATTTATATCTATCTAATACACGGGACGTCTTGATTCAATCAAAAACATCCGTGTAATCCTGCGAAATCACTCGACTTTGATTATGAATCTCGCGTCGACCGCCTTCGATTTGCCTTTGCCCGATTGTGAAATAAACGGGTTGATGTCTATTTCGGAAAATTGATCGAAATCGGTCACAAGCTGAGACAAACGCAAAAGCGATTCTTTCAGGGTCGGGATGTCGGCCGGTTCGCTGCCCCGGAAACCGGTCAGAAGCGGGTAAGATTTCAGCGAGCGGATCATCTCGTCGACGTTGTTAACGTTCAGCGGATTGATACGAAACGCGACGTCTTTGAGAATCTCAACATAAATCCCGCCCAGGCCGAACATGATCAGGGGACCGAACGACGGGTCGGTGGTCATGCCCATAACTGTCTCCACCCCGCCCGGAACCATCTCCTGCACCAAGACTGTAAACTTGTCGCTGTTTTTGGATGCGGCGGAGACCTTCTTTTTAAGCCTCGCAAAAGCGGCGCGGACTTCTTTAGCCGTCCTTAAATCAATTACGACCGCGCCCATTTCCGTCTTGTGCAAAATCTGAGGTGTATTAACCTTTAGAACAACCGGGTAGCCGATTTCATCGGCGAACGTCACAGCCTCTTTCTCCGATGCGGCAATCCTGCACTCAGTCGTCGGAATACCGTAGGCTCTCAGGATGCTCGCCGCTTTATCTCCGATAATTGAATTCTGCCCCGATTTTATGGCGTCGTCAATAACCGCCTGCACCGCCTTTTTGTCGACCCGGAAATTCTTGAATGACGACTGTGGCCGATCCAGCCACTGGCGGTAAGCATCGATCTGAGACAGCGTTTTCGCGATAGCTTCGGGGAATAAATATACAGGAACGCCGTTTTCCTTCAAATGCTGCACGCCGCGCGTATCCTTCCCCGCTCCCATGAAGCACGCCAGGACGGACTTCTTAGTACCGTGAATGCCTTTCAAAATGGCTTCGGCAACGTTCATCTGGTTGGCCGTCACAGGAGGTACGAAGATGGACACAATGCTGTCGAAGTCAGGCTCGTCGCGCAGGACTTTCAGCGCCGTCTCGAAATGTTCTCCCCCGGCCCCGGCGACAAGGTCCAGCGGGTTGTTGATTGTCCCCTGGCCCGAAAGCGCTTTCTTGAGTTTGTTTTTCGTCGCCGGCTTAAACGGCGAGACTTTCATGCCCAGGCTGACCATGGCATCGGTCGCCAGCAGGGCCGGTCCCCCGGCATTGGAGACTATCGCCACACGGTTGCCTTTGGGTATCGGCTGCTTGGACAGCGCCGCCGCAACGTCGAAAAGCTCTTCCACCGACGACACCCGCAGCACCCCGCACTGATCGAACAAAGCATCCACGCCGACGTCCAATTCAGCCAGCGCCCCGGTATGCGACGAGGCCGCCTGCGCTCCCTGCTTGGTCCGACCTGATTTCACCGCCACGATTGGCTTGGTGCGCGATATCTCCCGCGCGATTTTCGTAAATCGACGGGGATTACCGAAATTTTCGAGGTACAACAGAATAATATCTGTTTCGGGATCGTCGGCCCAGTACTCCAGTATATCGTTGGCCGAAATATCGGCCTTATTGCCGATCGAGGCTACCATCGAAAATCCCAGCCCGATCACAGTTGCGTGGTTCATGATCGCTTCACCCAGCGCGCCGGACTGCGATATAAATCCGACCCTACCGTAACTCGGATGAGTCTTGCCGAAAGTACAGTTCAAGCTGACCAGCGGGTTGGCATTGACGACACCGAAGCAGTTGGGGCCGATCATGCGCATGCGGTATTTATTGCAAATATCTATCACCTGATTTTCAAGCTCCAGCCCCCGACCGCCGACCTCGCGGAATCCAGCGGAAATGACGACCAAACCACGTACGCCTTTCTGTCCACATTGTTCGGCGACCTCGGGGACGAAATCGCGAGGGACGACGATTATGGCCATATCGACGGCGTCGGGCACGTCGAGTATGGTTGAATAGCATTTGATTGAATGAATCACCGAGGCTTTGGGGTTGACGGGAAATACTTTGCCGTTGAATTCGTTGGTGATGATGTTGTGGAGTATTTCGCGCCCGATGGTACCTTTGCGGGTCGAGGCTCCGATTACGGCCACTGAGTTAGGCCGGAAAATATAGTCCAGTTCTTGCATAAATATATCCTTGTCTTAAGAAAACAGGCTCAATACGCTTTAATATAACAGGTTAAATAAAGCAATCAATATGGTGCGAAAAAGTCAAGGTTTAAATGAGACTGGCTCTCCAGCCAAAAAAAATGGCCCCATTTTTCAATGGGGCCACTGGGCGAGGTAGGGATAAGAGGGAACTAAGAGGAGTTGTTGTTGTCTTCATCCGAGAGGTCGATCATTTTGAGACCCTCGGCGTAATCCGTAACGCTGTCCCGGGTCAAATTCATCAGCTTCTGCATGACCGTGCGAATTCGCATGGCCGACTCCTCGACCGTCTCAAGCTTCTTGATCAAATCCTTGTCGAGTTCATCACGCCGCATCAGGAGCAACTGAACATTGCCGAGCACGGCCGTCAAAGGATTGTTGATCTCATGATTGAGGGTGGTCGAGGTTTCGATGATCGCCTTGATACGCTCTTTGCTGATCCTCTTATCCATATCAGCTATCGGCCCGCCCAACCCGGACGCCACCAGTGAAACCGAAAGCGCCGCCCCCAACGCTTCCAGAAAGACATCTTCCCTTACCAGCGAACCGGTCCCCGGCTGTATGCCGATGACCGCGCCAAGTATTTTATTTTTTGTCTTGAGCGGCAGCGTAAACCCGGTAACCGGGATTTCGCCACCGAAAGACAGATAGGCCGAAATCAGGTTGTTATTTTTACGCAGACTGGAAAACAGGTCGTTTTCGATGTCGTCGAGTCGCTTCTTATCCTGATCGGTTTCGAAATAACCCGAGGTCAGGATTGTCATGCCGTCGTCATCCCACAGAATCAGACGCGCCGCCGACATACCCAAAAGCCGCGCAGAGCTTTTCAGGGCGGCTTCGGCTATAATCGCCGGTTCGTTTCCTGATGTCCATGATTGCGCAATTTCACGCAAAATATGAAATTGAGCCATGGCTTTGTTATGGGCGGTATCTTCAGACATAAACTACTCGAACGCATCTCACGCAAATCGTATGCCTTAATATGGAGTTCTCGTAGAATCCTAATACTCCATCGCCGTGCAATTTTGATTTTGTAAGTCGGCGGGCCTGAAGCGCTTGGGGATTACCCGCCAGAAGGCAGTATAATTGCGCCAATCCATTACGTCCAAGTCTGCACCCCATTTCACAATTGCGGCATCAATATATCATTTGTGCCCTTGACAATGAGCTAACACTCTATTAATATATGGGTTTTTACTGGCGGCGTAAAAACATGTTAGACAATTTTTCGATGCACGACAATTGCGGCGTCTTCGCCATCTACGGCTCTCCCCGGGCCGCCGAACTGACTTATTTCGCGCTTTATTCACTACAGCATCGCGGACAGGAATCGGCCGGAATCGTTACGGCCGGTAACGGATCGGTACATATATATAAGAATATGGGTGAGGTCAACGAAGTCTTTGCCGACCGGGATATATTGAACCGCCTCAAAGGCTCGATCGCCATCGGCCATACCCGCTATTCGACGACCGGTGCTTCCTCGCTGACTAACATCCAGCCCCTTTTGATTACCAACCGCAGCCAGAAACTGGCCATAGCTCATAACGGCAACCTGACTAATTCATATCAACTACGGCAGAAGCTGGAGCGGAGCGGCTCGATTTTCCAGACGACGTCGGATACCGAGATATTCCTGCACCTGGCCGCCCTGTCCAAAAAACGATCCTGGTTCAGCCGTTTGTGCGATACGATGAGTCACGTTGAAGGCGCGTATTCCAACGTCTTTATAACCGAAGAAGCTATCTATGCCATGCGGGACCCGATGGGCTTCCGGCCGCTTTGTCTCGGTAAGTACAATCGCAAAGCCTATGTTGTCGCTTCCGAAACGTGCGCCTTTGACATCATCGGCGCCAAGTATATTCGCGAGATCGAGCCCGGTGAAGTGGTCGAAATCAGCCGCAAGGGTATTCGCTCGGCCTTCCCGGTCAGGAAACGCCCCCACGCTTTTTGTATTTTTGAATATATATATTTCGCCCGCCCGGATTCGAAAATTTTCGGCGAGAACGTCGACAAGATCCGTCGCCGCCTGGGCCGTCAACTGGCCAAGGAACATCCGGCCGACGCCGACATCGTCATCGGCATACCCGACTCGGCCAATACGGCC
The DNA here is from genome assembly GCA_964569945.1 of uncultured Ignavibacteriaceae bacterium. Classification (GTDB taxonomy): domain Bacteria; phylum Zixibacteria; class MSB-5A5; order GN15; family PGXB01; genus CALAMC01. The sequence continues at coordinate 33,006 of CAZMWI010000001.1, read as the reverse complement.
GCCCTGGGTTATTCCGAAGCGTCGGGCATAAAATTCGAAATCGGCCTGATCCGAAATCACTATGTGGGCAGGACCTTCATCGATCCTGAACAAAAAATCCGAGACCTCGACGTTAAAATAAAATTCAATCCCGTCAAAGGTGTCCTCAACGGCAAGCGCGTTGTAGTCGTTGATGATTCCATTGTCCGGGGAACAACGTCGCTTAAGCTGGTTAAGCTGATCCGCTCAGCCGGAGCAAAAGAAATCCATATGCGCATATCGGCGCCGCCGATTATTTCACCGTGCTATTTCGGGATTGATATGCCGACCCGGGAGGAATTGATCGCCTCCTCCAAATCGATCAAAAAAATAGAGCAGTATCTCGGCGTCGACTCGCTGGGCTATCTCTCGGTCGAAGGGATGCTGTCCATGCCGTCACTGCCCAACGGCAGTTTCTGTGTCAGCTGCTTTTCGGGCCGCTATCCATTGAAGACCGCGGCGGTAAATGACAAGTATCGCCTCGAAAAAGTGTAGCTTCATATAATCGCCCTGCCGCATTAATATTCAACGCCTTAACACTCTACCGATATTGCCTTCTTGACAATATTTAAAACAATCGTATTTTTAATCAGAGTGACTTACTAACCCTCTATTACTGTTAAGTATTACCGCCGTCTTGCCGTAAATAATTACAGACCCGGAGGACAAAACTTTGACAGCCAAAAATCTGCCACGACTGATATCTTTGATATTGTCTTTAATATTTATGGCGGCGGTTTCCGCCCCGGCCATGACATTTCATGCGGACAATAAACCCATCACACCGGATCATCTGAAGGCGCGGCGCGTCCCCGACAAACCTTCAAATATAAGCGTCTCGTCCGAGGCCAATACATCGAAAGTCATAGTGAAATTCAAAGAAGGTCTTGACATACAGCTCAGCGGGAATGAATTCGTTTCTGCGGCGAATAAATCTGATCTGACGCAATTAAGAAGCGCCTTGGGCTCATCGGCGAAAGATTTCAAGAAACCGTTAATCAACAGACCCAATAAGTTCCTCAAGAATCTTAAAGCGTCACTTGAAGCGTCATCGGGCCGCGAGTTGGCCGATTTCAGTTTGTATTATACAATAGATGTTTCCGGTTCGGCCGAGGCCGAAAAACTGGTCAATGATTTAAATCAACTTGATATGGTAGAAATCGCTTACCCTCAGCCAGTCCCGGAAGAGGCCGGGGATATCGCTCCGCCGACGCCCGATTTTGAACCGAACCAATACTACCTGTATACTGCTCCCGACGGAATCGATGCCGTGTATGCCAACTCTCAACCGGGCGGTGACGGTACAGGGGTTAAAATAATCGACATTGAATACGCATGGACCGAAAACCATGAAGACCTCGACAAGGCCGTCGGGGCAGTCATAACGCCCGAAGGGGGAAGTTACGGCCAGCACGGAACAGCCGTCATCGGCGAAATGATCGCCGGAGACAACGGCTATGGTGTGACCGGAATTTGTCCTGGTGCCGACCTTGGTTTGATTTCGGTTACGGCGATGAGCATAGCCGCCGGTGTCTTTCTGGCCCTCGACCATATGCAGCCGGGCGACCTGATGCTGATAGAGCTGCACGCGCCGGGTCCGAGGTATAATTTCCAGGTAAGACAAGACCAGCTTGGCTATGTCTGCATGGAATACTGGCAGGATGTATTCGATGCTTATCAATACGCCTGGGCGGCCGGAATGATAGTTATCGAACCGGCCGGCAACGGCGCCGAAGACCTTGACGCGCATCTTTATGGCCAGCTGTTCGATACGACGTATCGCAATTCCCACGCCATAATGGTCGGCGGCGGGGCTCCGCCCACGGGCACGTCGGGAATTGATCGCTCTCGCATGAGCTGGTCGAATTATGGTGAAAGAGTCAATCTTCAGGGACAGGGCGAAGAGATTTACACGACCGGTTACGGCTCTTTATTCGACGGCGGCGGCGATCCCAATCAGGAATATACGGCGGAATTCGCCGGCACCTCGGGCGCATCGCCGATTGTGATGGGTGCGGCTACCTGCCTTCAGGGATATTATAAAAACGCCTACGGTGTTCCGGCCGGCGCGGATTACTTACGCGACGTTCTGATAGCAACCGGCTCCCCTCAGCAGTTCAATATAACCCAGCACATAGGCCCCCGGCCCGACTTGCAGGCCGCATTCGCAACGATCGCTCCTCCCCCGTCGCTATCCGTAACGCCGATCTATTTCGATACGGCGGTGGTGGCCGAATCGGTGAACAACCTGACTGCCTGGCTGCACAACGGCTCTGGCTCGAACCCGCTCGATTTCACGATTAATATTCCGGACAGCCTGGCCAAATCCTCAAGCTGGCTGGGCGCGTCTCCCCTGTCGGGACAGATCGCGGCTTCGGATTCGGTCGACCTTGGTATAACTATCGACGCGTCTGGATTTCCAGAAGGTTTTGCCAGACACAAGGGAATTATCGAAATATCCTGGGGCCCATCGGGTGGATCGCTCGATTCGCTCGCATATCTGCCGGTATTTTTCACCGTGCCGTGCACCGAGGACACCACGTATACTGCAACCGATAATAATGACGTCGACGGCCCACAGTACAACTGGATAGACATTACGACTATCGGGGGTATTATCCCACGTACTCAATACTACAATTCCTATGACTATTCCGCCCGCCTCGACGACGGCACCGCTGGACCATACCCCCTGCCCTTTGATTTCAACTATTACGGTCAGACATACAACCAGGTTTATATCGGCGTCAACGGGGCCATATCGTTCACCGATGCCGAAGTAAACTCCAACGGTTATTACTCCGGGTTCTCCCTTGATGATACTCCATTCCAGACTTTTATCCCGGTATTCTGGAACGACCTCGTGATCGAAGCGGCGGAACTCAGCACCGGGCATGGCGATATCTATCGTTACAACAGCCCGACCAATGATTCCGTTATCATTCTCTGGTATCAAATGGGCAACTTCAATAATTCACTGGACACCCTGACGTCCTTCGAGGTTATACTTACGAGCGACGGAGATATAAACGCTCAGTTCCAATCGGTCGGCATCTCCGGCCTGGCCTCGACCGCATTAATAGGCCTGAGCGGCGGACCATGCAGGTTCGAGGATTTCGTACAGGCCGGCATACCGTCGGGCCATATAGTCACCGATGGGTCGGCGGTACGGTTCGGAAACAATGCGATCAACCCGATTATGTCCGGCGACGTTGATTATTCCGGCACGCTTAACCTGATTGATATTCTGTTCCTGATCGACGCCATATACGGGGACGGCCCGGACCCGACACCGCCTGCAATGGGCGACGTCAACTGCGATGGTACTCTCAACCTGCTTGATATACTATACCTGATAGACACTATATATGGTGAAGGTGATGATCCCTGCTTTTTCATCCCCTGATAACAACAGCAAAGTACAAAAAAACGCCGCGTATCTGCGAGGTGTTTTTTTATACTTTTAAGCGGGATTAAATGACAGAAAATGTAGCAAGCTTGGCCAACCCAAGCCAGAACTGCGGGATAACACCCAGCGCCAGAGTCCCCGCAACGGTAATCAATAGTACCAGAATAATACCGGGCTTATACGATACCGGCGCGAACTCCTTGTCCGGTTTCATGAAGAACGCCGCGACCACGACTCTTAAATAATAGTACACCGAAATCAAACTGTTGAGCACTGCTATTATAGTCAGCCAGATAAAACCGCTTTTGACCGCCTGCGAAAATATAAAGAACTTGCCCATAAAGCCGGCCGTCGGCGGAAAGCCCGCCAGTGCGAACATGAACAGCGTAAGAATCGCCGCCAGAAACGGATGTTTGCCGGACAGTCCTTTGATATCATCGATCTGATTGTTGCCCCCGGTCCGGCTATCGATCAATGTGATGATGGCGAAGCCGCCGAGGTTGAAGAACATGTACGCCGCCAGATAGTACACCGCCGACGAGACTGCTCCCTGTCCGCCGGTCGTCAGGGCGACCAGTATATATCCGGCATGAGCGATCGAGGAATACGCCAGCATTCTTTTGATGTTATTTTGGAAAATCGCGAGGATGTTTCCGATTGTCATGGTAAGTACGGCCAGTATCCAGAAAACCGTGGTGAGGTCGGTAAACTGACCGAATCCGAATATAAAAATTCTCAGCAAAGCCGCGAAACCGGCCGCCTTCGGTCCGACCGAGAAATATCCCGTAACCGGCGTCGGTGCACCCTCATAGACGTCCGGAACCCACATATGGAACGGCACCGCCGCCACCTTGAACGAAAAGGCCGCGAGAACCATTATGGCTCCCGAATACAGCAGCATTTGCGATTGCGTTTTGAAGAAAGCGAAATCGGCCAGGATACGCCGCAGATCGGTTGTCCCGGTGGCACCATAAATCAGCGCGATACCGTAGACGAGAAATCCGCTGGCGAAAGCACCCATGATGAAATACTTCACGCCCGATTCGTTGGACAAATTGCTGTGCCGCGCCAGACCGGCCATCACGTACAGCGGTACCGACATTATTTCAAGCCCAATAAATATCACCAGCAGATCGGTGCTCGATGCCATCAGCATCATGCCGACCGTCGCGAAAAGTATCATGACATAATATTCATGACTCTCGATACCTTTGGCGATCAGGTAATCCCGCGACATCAATATGGTGATAATCCCGGTCATAATGAATATCATGCTGAAAAAGACCGAGAAATTATCGACAACGACCATCCCGTAAAAGCCCGACTGAGGCATGGCCCATTGCATGACGGCATAAATCAGTCCGATCACCATGGCCCCGACCGACAGTACCGCCATCAATCCCCGGCTGCGAATCATATTGCCGAGCAGAAGAATAGCCATCCCCGCAATGATGATTATCAAATGGGGTGTCAGTAAACCAAAATCAATTGCCGCAGATCTGATATCCATAGCTTTTCCCGGTTATTACGACGTCAAACTGACGCCAAACCTATTAAATCCCTCAGCCTCCGCCGAAACCGATTTGCACCTTGCCGTCTTCGACAATGACCGGCACGATAGACTTGCCACCGGCGAGCCGGATCGCCTCGTCTTTGGCGCCTTTGACGGTATAAACATCGATTTCCTTATAGTCCACTCCGATGTCTCGATAATGCTCCCTGGCCGCCGCGCAGTACGGACAGCCGGGCTTGGTATAAATCGTCACATCGGGCATCAGTTACTCGCTTTCTTCTTTATCACACAAATTTTCCCGTCGGGTGAACATTCTACGTTGTCGGGCTTGTGTGATTCAGACAGATTCATACTACTGTCGGATTTATGTACCATCGTTACGAGATTCTTAACCGCCGGCTCTATACGATCGAAAAACGGCTTCGGGTAAACACCGATCCAGAAAATCAGTATGACCAGCGGGATTAGAATCAATCGTTCACGCATATTTAAATCTTTGACATTTTCATTGGCCGGGTTGGTCACTTTTCCGAAAATAACGCGCTGCAACATCCAGAGCATATAACACGCCGCCAGTATGACCCCCGACGCCCCGATAATGGCATAGGTTGGATTGGCTTTGTACGTGCCCAGCAGGATTAGAAATTCGCCCACAAAGCCGTTGGTCAGAGGAAGACCGATCGACGACAGCGCCACGATCATGAAATAGGTCGAAAACACCGGCATAGATTTCGACAATCCTCCAAAATCGGCGATCAGCCGCGTATGCCTGCGCTCATAGATCATGCCGACTATCAGGAACAGCGCACCGGTTGAAATACCGTGGTTGATCATTTGTATGACCGAACCTTCCAGTCCCTGCACGTTCAGCGCCATCATCCCGAGCATGACAAATCCCAAATGTGACACCGACGAAAACGCTACCAGCGATTTGACGTCTCTTTGTACCATCGCCACCAGCGCGCCGTATATGATGCCTATCAATGCCAGTATGGATATGAACGGAACGAACTGCAGGGTCGCTTCCGGAAACATCGGCAGGCAGATACGCACGAAACCGTACGTGCCCATCTTCAGCAAAACACCGGCCAGTATGACCGAACCGGCGGTCGGCGCCTGGACGTGAGCGTCCGGCAGCCAGGTATGGAACGGCCAGATCGGCACTTTGATTGCGAAAGCCAGTGCAAAAGCCAGGAACATATATGTTTGAGCGCCGAGCGGAATCGGCATTTGATACAATTTCAACAGGTCGAACGAATACTCACCGGAATAGCCGTGGTACATAAAGAACAGGTATAAAAGCGCCACCAGCATCAGCAAGGAACCGAACATGGTGAACAGCACGAACTTGATCGCGGCATACAGTTTTCTCGGACCGCCCCAGACCCCGATAATGAAATACATCGGGACAAGCATCGCTTCCCAGAAAACGTAAAACAGGAACAGATCGAGGGCGACGAACACACCGATCATGCCGGTTTCAAGCAATAGCAGCGATATATAGTACCCTTTGACCGACGTCTGCACTGACGTCCACGATGAAATCAGGGCGATGACGGTCAAAATTGTCGTCAGCATTATCAGCAACAGAGAGATGCCGTCGATGCCGAGATGGTAGTGTATGCCAAACGCGGCTATCCACGGGACATTGACCTCGAACTGCATGCCGTTGGCGATCGGCTCGAACATGGCATACATCCACAGCGACCATAAAAACGTAATGAATGCTATAATAAGAGCCACCGCCTTGACGGTGTCGGCCCGCTCACGCGGCACGAATAGTAGCAATATTACGCCCACAAGCGGGAAAAAGGTCACCAATGTCAATATCTGTTGTTCCATATTATCTCAAAATAAAATACCCGATAAGCACAATCGCACCGCCCAGAAATACGGTAACGTACGTTCTCAAATTACCGGTCTGCATCCCCCGCACGTCGCTGGAGACGAATCCAATTAGCGCCGCCAGTCCGTTGGCGATACCATCGATTATCAAAACGTCGATTATTTTCCAAAGGAAGATCGATCCGTTAACCAGCGGCCGGACTACGGTTGCGCCGTATATTTCATCGACATAGTACTTATTCAATAAAATTTTATGCAATCCCGACAGGGCTTTCCTGATCTTCCCGACCACCGCGATGTTTTTCAAATACAGATAATAAGCGGCATATATGGATATAAGAATCAGGACGACTGAACCGATCATTAAGACCATTTCCGTGCCCGTATCGGTTCCGGCCGAAGCCAGCGCGTGTTCACCGCCACCGGAATTCATCGAACCTATCACGGGCTCCAGGAATCTTTCGAAGCGGTTGTCCCCGCCCAGCACGTGCGGTATACCGACCCATCCGCCGATAATCGAAAGGACCGCCAAAATTGACAGCGGCACCGTCATTACTTTAGGGGATTCGTGCAGGTGGTGTTTCGTTTCCTCGTCCATTCGCGGTTCGCCGTAGAACGTAAGGTACACCAGCCGGAACATGTAAAACGCCGTTAACAGAGCCGTGAATAAGCCTATCGCCCAAATTACCGGCGAGCCGTAATCCGACGAAAACGACTTCCACAAAATTTCGTCTTTGGAGAAGAATCCCGACAAGCCCGGGATCCCGGAGATGGCCAGCGTCGCGAACAGAAACGTTATGAAAGTGGTTTTCATCGGCTTTTTGAGCCCGCCCATATAACGCATATCCTGCTGCCCGGCCATGGCGTGTATTACCGAACCCGAACCCAAAAACAGCAGAGCTTTGAAAAAGGCGTGGGTCATCAGGTGGAAAATCCCCGCCGAGAACGCCGCTACGCCGCAGGCGACAAACATATATCCAAGTTGACTGACCGTACTATAAGCCAGCACTCTCTTTATATCGTTTTGAGTCAGGGCGATTGTCGCCGCCATAAGTGCCGTAGCCGTGCCTATTATCGCAACCACCGCCAGCGTCGTCGGTGCCATTAAGTACAGCACGTTCGACCTGACTATCATATACACCCCGGCCGTGACCATTGTCGCCGCGTGTATGAGCGCCGACACCGGCGTCGGGCCTTCCATAGCGTCGGGCAGCCAGACAAAAAGTGGTATCTGGGCAGACTTACCGGTCGCACCGAGGAACAGAAGCAGGGTCGCCGCCGTAATCAGGCTTCCTCCGGCCACGAATATATGAGGCGCTCTTTCGAATACGGTTGTGAAATCGAGGGATCCCACCTGCCAGAATATAATGAACAGGCCCAGTATAAATCCGAAATCACCGATACGGTTGACGATGAATGCCTTCTTCCCGGCATCGGATGCCGATTTCTTTTCAAACCAGAAACCGATCAGCAGGTAGCTGCAAAGCCCGACCCCCTCCCAACCGACAAACATCAGGAGATAATTATCGGCCAGAACCAAGGTCAGCATGGAAAACACGAACAGATTAAGATATGTGAAATACCGGCCATAGCCCGGATCATCGTGCATATAGCCGATCGAATAGACATGAATCAAAAATCCGACGCCGCTGACCACCAGCACCATCACCGCCGACAACGGGTCGAACATCAAACCGAAATTAACATTGAAAACGCCGGCCGGAATCCACGTGAAAAGCACTTCCTTGAAAAGCCGCTCTGTTTCCGGTACGGCCAGAATATTAAAAAACGTCTTCAGACCCCACAGAAAGGACAGGCCGACCGATCCGCAACCTATAAGGGAAATCAATTTCTTGTTAAGGCGACCGAGCAAAAGCCCGTTGAGCAGGAATCCCACCAACGGAAACAAAATGATCAGATATAACGAATGATCCATGCGCCTTACCTTTTCAACAAGCTGAACGTATCAGCGTTGATCGACTCCCGGTTTCTGAACAGTGCAATAATAATGGCCAGCCCGACCGCGGCTTCGGCCGCCGCCACGGCCAGAATCAAAAAGACGAAAACGTGCCCGTCCATGAGATTCAATGACCGCGAAAAAGCTATAATCGCCAGGTTGCCTGCGTTGAGCATCAGTTCGATAGACATGAACATCACAATCAAATTCCGCGAAATGATGACACCGGAGACGCCGATCACGAACAGCATCGCGCTCAATATCAGATAATGAGTAACCGGGATCATACCACGTCCTTTTCTCTGTCGATTTTATCGCGCCGTGCCATCATGACGGCACCGACTACCGCAACCAGCAGCAATATTGAAGTCAGTTCGAACGGAAACAGGTACTTTGTATACAGCAGTTCCGCCACCGGCGGGACACTCCCGAAACCGGGGCTTAGCGTTTCAGTCGTACCCGACAAGCCCGTTGAATTCGAAGCCGAATGTGCGATCGCCGCCAGCTCGACAATCATCAGGAAGGAAAAGACCAGCTTGGTCGCCAGGCTGACTTTACTGCGTTCGTGCCCGAACTTCTCTCCCCTGAGATTCAAAAGCATGATGACAAACAAAAACAGCACCAGAATTGCCCCGGCGTAGACGATCACCAGCAGCGCCCCGACAAACAAAGCCTGGAGCTGTATATACAAAACCGCCTG
>CAZMWI010000001.1:0-23554 GCA_964569945.1 uncultured Ignavibacteriaceae bacterium | reverse complement strand
GCCTGGGCCACGAGCGACACAATAAGATACAGCACCGAGGCCACCGGATTGCGCTGGGCGATCATCATGACCGCGCCGCCTATCGCGACCAGGGCCGATATGTAAAAGATCACTACTTCCAGCACGGCTAAAATATCCTTCTTACTTTTCGAATAATCTTCTTAAACGGCTTTTCTTTCGTGGGACGATTTGCCAGCATTTGCTCTTTGGTAAAAATAAACGAATCACGGTTATCATCAGAAAACTCATATTCGTGTCCCAGAAATATCGCCTCCTCGGGGCACGCCTCTTCGCAATAGCCGCAAAAAATACAGCGCAGCAGGTTAATTTCGTAAACTTTGGCGTACCGTTCACCTTTTTCGTTTTCCGCCCCTTCCATATAAATCGCGTCCGCCGGACACGATGACGCGCACAAACCGCAGCATACGCACCGCTCCGTACCGTCGTCGTATTTCTCGAGATAGTGCTTGCCGCGATAACGCGGGAACATCGCCCTCTTTTCGTAGGGGTACTTCCGCGTTACCGGTTTCTTGAACAGATGCTTGAAGGTTGTCAGGAAACCTTTCGGCACGGCGATAAATACGGTACGAATAAAGTTCACTTACTCACCTAATAGAGTTTAACCCAGGCCGTGATCATGGTATTGATCAAAGCCAGCGGAAACAATACTTTCCATCCAAAATTCATCAACTGGTCATAGCGAAAACGCGGCAGCGTTGCCCTGATCCAGATATAGAAGCACATAAAGAGCGCTACCTTGATGACGAACCACAAAATCGGCGGCAAAATCGGTCCCTGCCAGCCACCGAGAAACAGGGTCGTCACGACACATCCGACCCCGATCATATTGGCGTACTCGCCGATGAAAAACATCGCGAAGCGCATCGACGAATATTCCGTATGGTACCCCGCGACCAGTTCCGATTCCGCCTCCGGCAAATCAAACGGTGCGCGGTTGGTCTCGGCGACGGCGCAGATGACAAATATCACGAAGGCCACCGGCTGGCGGAAAATAAACCAGCTGAAAAATGATGACTGTTGCGCGACGAGGTCCTGCATCGACAGCGTTTGCGCTATCAATAAAACCCCGATTATTGATAGCCCGTAGGCAATCTCGTAAGATATCATCTGGGCCGAGGACCGGATACCGCCCAAAAGTGAATATTTGGATCCCGATGACCAGCCGGCCAGGACTATTCCATATACCCCCAGCGAGGTCACCGCGAAAATAAACAGAATACCTATATTCAAATCCGATATGGTCGGGTCGATTGTCACCCCGAACATCTCGAACGGTTTGCCAAACGGTATTACTGCGAACGAAAGCAGGGCCGGTATGAACGACAATATCGGCGCCAGAGCGTACGTCAATTTTTCGGCCTTATCCGGAACGATATCTTCTTTAAAAATGAGCTTGATGGCATCTGCTATCGGCTGCAACAGGCCGAACGGCCCGGCGTACTCGGGGCCGATACGATGCTGCAAATGGCCGACCAGCTTCCTTTCCAGCCAGGTACTGTATGCACACCCGGTCAGTACGGCGATTACAATCACCACCGTTTTTATGGCCGATATTATGGCAATTTCCAGCATTCTACTTTTCCTCTACCCGGCTAAGCTTCACATAATCCACCCGTCGTTTGCGCATCTGAAGTCCGTTTACCGGCGTCGCCGAGAAATTCTTGTATATGATGGCGACGTTATTATCTATGTGCTCCGATATCCTGACCGGCAGAATTATTTTGCCGACTTCCGATTCAATCCGGAGCAGCGTTCCGTTTTGCGAGTGATATTTTTCCGCCAGCGCCGGGGAAATTTCCAAAAACGACTCGCTGCAAAACGCCGAAAGCGATTTTGATTTTTCCGTAAGATGACCGAAATGGTGCAGTTCGTCGGCAACTATCAGCGCTATATTAAAATTTTCGCCCGGTTCTTCGGTCAAATATTTCGCTTCTTTCAACTCAGATATCACCGGGGCAACTCTTTCGATATCGAGCAGGGTAGTTATTTCATCCTGAAGCTGACTGTCCGATTCATACAGCGGGTTTTTCATCGCTTCCGCCAGCCGATTCATGATTTCATAACCGGGCAAAGCCTGTCCCGGCGAATTGATCGCCTTATCGAAATGCTGCAAACGACCTTCGACATTTATAAAGGCCCCGGATATCTCGGCCGGTCCCGCCAGCGGCAGGACGACGTCGGCCATGGCCGAGGTTTTGCTTTCGAACATATCCGCCACGACCAGAAAATCGAGCGTCTCCAAACCTTCGCGCACGAATTCGCCGTCGGGGTACACCAGCATGGGATCGCATCCCATCACAAAAACCGAATCGACCTCTTCCTTCTTGCCCGCCAGTAATATCCTGTCGGCAGCCAATCCATCCTGCTCGGGATAACCGTCCCACATTTCATTCAACTTCCCAATGGCGGAATCGGACAGATGCGGCATGACTCCCAGCCACTCGGCGCCTTTGCTGTTGGCGTACTTCGACAAAAACCCAAATTGGCCTTTATTGAGTATTCCGGATATCAGAAGCATATTCGAAATCGACGCTGCCATGCTGTCGCGGGTCGTGGCATTGGTCAGAAGTTCCCCGATTATGACGGTGACATGCCTGGCGTCCAGAATGACCTTGGCCAGGCCGCCGATACGCTCTTTATCCACCCCGCAAATCTTCGAGGCGGCATCCAGACTCGATGGGTCAATCAACGATTTCAGTTTATCGGCATATTTATTTTTCAGATCGCCGTCTTGTTCAGTCATCGCCAAGCACAGACCGTTAATAAACGCCTCCAGCGTTCCGAGACGGTAGATAATTTCATCGGTTGAAATATCGCCGGATTTCGTGGCGAAAGGATTTATCGTATATAATTTCGCACCGAAATTATTGACCGCCTTGCGCACCCGCAGGTGTACTATCGGATGTTCGTTTATCAGATTGGATGCAATCACCAGGATGACGTCGGATTTTTCAATATTTTCTATCGAAAGCTGATGTGTCGTAAGGTCAGTATACAAATCTCCCGATTTTTCCGGGAGCATTTTATAATCTATGCGGAAATCGACATTGTTCGTGTTTAAAACTGTACGGAAGAATTTAGAGAACGTATAGAGCGAGCTGCAGTCAAGTCCCGGATAAGCCAGCCCACCGAGACAGACTCCGCCTTTTTTATCTTTTATATCCTTGAACTTGGCGGCGATAGTACTGATTGCCTCATCCCACGTGGCTTCAACCTGATGCTCACCCTTCTTTATTAAAGGCTTTGTCAGACGGTCCTCGGCGTTGGCTATCTGGTATCCGTAGCGACCGCGATCGCAAATCCAGCCTTCATCGATGGCGTCGTTGCGACGCGAGGTGGCTCGGTAAATTTGATTGCGGTTTTTCCAAAGAGTAAGATTGCAGCCGTCGGCGCAGTACTGACAGACCGATTTGACCTGCTGCGTCTTCCAGACGCGGATTTTATATCTGAAATCGGTATTGGTCAGCGCCCCGACCGGACAAATCTCGACCAGGTTGCCGCTGTAAAGCGAATCGACCTGTTCGCCGGGCGCGGCGTCGATTTCGGCGACATTGCCGCGATAAAAGGCACCCAGGTCGTGCTCACCGAAAACTTCTTTATTGGCGCGGACGCATTTATAACAAAGGATGCACCGGTTCTGATTTCTAATAATTTCGGGTCCGATACGGTAATCATCAAACGTCGATTTCGGATCGCGCTTAAACCGGTATTTGGCGAAATCATATCGAGAATCATCGGTGGCGTGCTCGAAAGTAATATCCTGAAGGTCGCACTCCCCGCCTTTGTCGCAGGTCGGGCAATCCAGAGGATGATTCAGCAGGATAAATTCCAGGATGGCTTTGCGGCCCTGGATGACTTTCTCTGATTTAGTATGCACGACCATATCCGGCATACATTCGGTGGCACATGAGACGGCCAGCGTCCGGAATTTTTCGATCTCGACATAGCACATACGGCAGGCCCCGACCGATTTCAGTTTCGGGTGCCAGCAGAAAGTCGGAATATCGATACCCATGGAACGCGCCGCTTCGAGGACAGTGGTCCCCTTTTCGACTGTCACCTGCTGGTCGTCTATGGTCAGCGTAATTTTGTTGCCGTTGTCGCTCATTTAAACGGACACTCCGTCTCCACCATGCACTTGCCGTTGTCTATATGGTACTGCCACTCGTCGCGGAACAACTTTATGGACGATTGTATTGGCATAACCGCTGCGTCGCCGAGCGGACAAATCGTCCTCCCTAAAATATTATTGCAAATAGATTCTATCTTCTCGATATCGCCCTGCTTGCCCTCACCGTGTTCGATACGGGAAATCATCTGTTCTAACCAACCCGTACCTTCCCGGCACGGCGTACATTTGCCGCAGGATTCATGCTTGTAGAAATGTATCAACCGCTCGATCACCCAGACAATACAGGTTTTTTCGTGCAGGACTATCACCCCTCCGGAACCGAGCATCGAACCGGCCGCGGCGATGGATTCATAGTCCAGCGGTGTATCCAGCTGATCGGGCAGCAAAAACGGCGTTGATGATCCGCCCGGTATGATCGCCTTAATTTTATGGCCCTCGATTACTCCACCGCCAAGATCATTTATCAGATATGATAGAGGCGTCCCCAGTTCGACCTCATAATTTCCCGGCCTTTTAACATGCCCTGACAGCGAAAATATTTTTGTCCCCTTGGATTTCTCGGTACCCATCGCGGCGTACCAGTCAGCTCCGTTATTTATCACGTGCGGGATGCAGGCCAATGTCTCGACGTTGTTGACCACTGTTGGGCAGGCGTACAAACCTTCGATAGCCGGGAACGGCGGACGAATCCGGGACATCCCGCGCTCGCCTTCAAGCGAGTTAAGAAGAGCCGTTTCTTCACCGCATATATAGGCCCCGCCGCCGGTATGTATGATCAATTCGAGGTCGTATCCTGATCCGAAAACGTTTTTGCCGAGCATACCTTTGTCGTAAGCCTCTCTGACCGCTTTATTCATCGAGCGGATCGGTCCTCCGAACTCGCCGCGAATGTATATGAAACACAAATGGCATCCAATGGCGTACGATGCAATTGCCATACCTTCGATAATACCGTGCGGATTGTACTCCATCAACTGGCGGTCCTTGCACGTGCCGGGTTCCGATTCATCGGCGTTGCAGACAAGATAGCGTGGTTTCGGGCTGTCTTTGGGCACAAAGCTCCATTTCAGCCCGGCCGGGAAACCGGCCCCGCCGCGTCCGCGTACCCCCGATTTTTTGACCGTCTCGATAAGATCCGCCGGCTGCATTTCTTTCAAGACCTTCTCCCAGGCCTTATAGCCGTCGCGCGAAATATAGGTATCGATCCGAGCCTGTTCGGGGTCGTCGATATATTTAAACAGAACCTTCTTTTCCATCCTCAGCCTTTTTCCTCAAGTCATCGAGTATGGCATCGACCTTTTCTTTCGTAAGATTCTCGTAGTACCTGTCGCCGATCTGCATCATGGGCGCCGTTGCGCAGCTTCCCAGACATTCCACCGAAATCAGGGTGAACATCTTGTCCGACGTAGTCTCTCCCTTTTTAATCCCCAGTTTTTGCTCCAGGTAATCCACCAAGCCGTCGGCCCCGAGCAGGGCACAGCTAATATTATGACAAACCTGTATCAAGTAACGCCCGGTCGGCGCTTTGGGGAACATAGTGTAAAACGACGCGGCCTCGGCGATTTCACCCTCGGGGATTTCTATTACTTCCGAAATTTCCTTATATATTTCTTCATCGAGATGCCCCAGCTGATTATAAGCGACTGTCAGGGCGGGCAATACGGCCGACTTGCGCCTCGGATAGCGCACCATCTTTTCTTTGATATCGGCTATGGACTTATCGGACAATATCATCTATCCACCTCACCCAGTACGATATCGATAGAACCGATCGCGGCTATGACGTCGGCCACCATACTGCCCTCGACCATCTTGGGCAGCGCCGAAAGATTCACAAAACTCGGCGGCCGGACTCTCACCCGATGGGGTTTATTCGTACCATCCGATGATATATAGTACCCCAGCTCACCTTTGGGCGCTTCTATCGCCTGATAGACCGCGCCTTTGGGCGTTTTGAAACCGTCGGTTATGATCTTAAAATGATAAATCAACGATTCCATCTTGCTCAGGACGTCTTCCTTGGGCGGGAGAACCACGCCGGGGACATGCGCCCGGTACGGCCCCTCCGGCATACCTTCGAGCGCCTGGCGCGCGATACGCAGCGACTGGTGCATTTCTTCCTGACGCACGAGAAAACGATCATAGACGTCACCGTTCTTACCGAGCGGCACATCGAAGTCGAACTTTTCGTAGGCGCTGTACGGATTAGCTTTGCGCACGTCGTAATTGACACCCGACCCGCGCAGGCTGGGTCCGGTCAGGCCATAGTTTATGGCGTCATCGGCCGATATTTTGGCGATTCCGATAGTACGAAGCCGGAAAATCTTGTTGTCATTCAGGAGGCGCTCGTAATCGAGCAAACCGGCTTCGACCTGCTTGATCGCCTTTTTCACCCAATTATCGAAGTCTGGAGGAAGATCGTAGGCTAAGCCCCCGATCCGGAAATAGGTCGACATCATCCTCTGGCCGGACACCGCTTCATATATATCAATAATAGATTCACGTTCACGGAAAGCGTACAGGGCCATCGACATCGCGCCCAAATCAAAAGCGTGGGTCCCGATCCAGACCAGGTGCGATTTGATTCGCGTCATCTCCGTGAGGCAAACCCGAGCCCACTTCACTTTTTCGGGCACGTCGATTCCGAGGAGCTTTTCGACCGCCAGGCAATAACCGAGGTTGTTCGACATTGGCGCCAGGTAATCCATGCGGTCGGTCATCGGAATACTCTTATAATAAAGCTTTGATTCAAATTCTTTTTCGATACCGGTATGAAGATACCCGATATGCGGCGTCACCTTGACCACGGTTTCGCCGTCGAGCTCCAACTCCACCCGCAAGACACCGTGCGTGGCCGGATGCTGCGGCCCCATATTGAGATTCATGGTTTTTCTCTGGGTGCCGGTATCCGTCATTTTATAACCTCGGGCGGTTCTTTCATGTTGTATGAGAAGCGCGGCACTTCATAAGTGAGCGGGAAATCTTTGCGCAAGGGATGTCCGTCGAGAAAATCCGGCGTGACGATTTTGATCAAGTTGGGATGTCCGGAAAACTTTATCCCCATCATGTCCCAGACCTCGCGCTCCAGCCAGTTGGCGGTATGCCAGATGGGAGTTACCGTATCAATGACAGGGTCATCGCCACTCAGACGGACTTTTATAAGCAAACGGTATTTGTTCTTTATGGAATAGAGGTTATAGATAACTTCAAACCGGCCTTCTTTTTCCTCCGGCTGCCCCATCCAGTCGAGAGAGCAGATATCAGCCAGAAGATTGAATTCGAGATTGCGGTCCCCTCGCAATGAATCGAGCAGTTCGAAAATATAATCCCGGTCGACATAAAAAGACTGCTGATCCCGGAAATTATCCTCACGGATGACGGCGTCCTTATAATTCGCCTCCAGAAATTGTCTGACTTTTTCTTCCATGATATCAACAGGTCGGTTCAACCGGCCGCTATTTTTCCTTCTCGTTCTTGCCCGTCTTAAGACTGGCGTGGGCCACTTTTTCCTGAAGTTTCAAAATTCCCTCGATCAACTGCTCCGGCCTCGGCGGGCAACCCGGAATATACATATCCACCGGCAAAACTCTGTCCACACCCTGGACGATGGCGTAATTATTAAAAACCCCGCCGCAGGAGGCGCAAGCGCCCATCGAAATCACCCACTTGGGATTCGGCATCTGATCGTAAAGTCGTTTAAGCACCGGGGCCATTTTGGTCGAAACCCGTCCCGAGATTATCATCAGGTCGGCCTGTCGGGGCGACGGCCGCATTACTTCCATCCCGAAACGGGCCAGATCGTAATGGGACATAAAAGTGGACATCATCTCGATAGCGCAGCAGGCCAAGCCCATGCCCAGCGGCCACATGGACCGCTTCCGGGCCCAGCCGACCATCTTCTCGAGCGTGGTCAACATTATCGAATCGGGAATTTTTTCTTCTAATCCCACTTCAACGCCCCTTTACCGAGGATATAAAAATAGCCCACGAGCAGAATCAAAACGAATATCAGCATTTCGACAAACCCGAAAACTCCGAGTTTATCATAAATCACTGCCCAGGGATACAAAAATACGACTTCAATATCGAAGACTATAAACAATATCGCTATCAGGTAAAACTTGATCGGAAACCGCTCCAGAGTATCGCCTTTGGGTGCGACGCCTGATTCATAGGGATCACCCTTGGCTTCTGCCCTGGTTCGCTTGCCGAATATGATCGACATAACAAAAAATGCCAGAGCCAAAGCTGAGGCAAACAGAACCAGGAAAAATATAGGAAAAAAGGTGCTAAAATGCTCCATTAAGTCTCATCCATTCCATAAATAAAAGCCAATTATAGTAATTAGACTTTTTCAAGTCAATGTTTAAATTAGCCGCATGTGAAATTATTAACAAACTTTGGCCCTCATATGTTCCTGTTGTCCATGGAATTCAGGCTCCAATCCTGATATGATTGGAATAAATCCAGCCCCGCCCTTTCTTATAAACCTCAATACGATACAATCCGTTCTGATTGGGCGAATACTCCACAAAATCCCCATGAGACTCCAGCACGATACTGCCGTCGCGGATAAGCTTGAACTCTCCCTTTTCCGGTAACTTGGCAGAAATTTTAGAATTTTCGAAATTCTCCAACCGCCCCCCGGAGATCACCGTCCGGCCTCCCTGTCGGGCATAAAACTCGAACCCGGCGGCATCGCCCCAGCGATAATTCGATGCGAACACCCGGCAATCCCGGATGGCATCGTAAATTTGCTTTTTGGCCCGGCTAATATCAGAATATAATTTTTCCGGCAGCAATAAATGGGTCCGAAGAGATTTAAACTGCACCTTATAAGGGAAGATCGTTATGCGAATCGGGCCGAGCTTGTATGGAAACCCGTGCACATCAATCGCCCCAATCCCGGCGATCTTATGCTCGACATTCAACTCATCCCATTTTTTCAGGATACGGTCGGTGGGCGTCTGAAGAAATTTCCGAGGAGAAAAAAGCATCTTGAGCTTGTTGTACGGCTTCAGATTCTCCATCCATTCCGACATCTGATTCCAAATTTCAATGGCGTCGAACTCACGGGCATCCCACGCCAGCCATGGATACGACGGATACTTACCAAGCCTGGGACGGATTTCATCGGGGTGCGCGATTATCCCCAGCGCCCCCTGACGCGCCCCCTCGGCCACATAATCCACCGGCGACATATCTTCCGGCAGGACACTTTTTGTGCCGAACAACAGATAATGGTTACAGTCCTCTCGATCATTGTGTTCATAGCCGATAAGTGTCAGCGTCTTACCGTAATACCCTTCTTTTCCGGCCTCTCTCGATTCAAGCGTCATATGATCGGATATTAGAATATAGTCGAGCCCGACCGAGTCGGCGATGGCGGCAACGTCCTCAAGGCTTTTGGAACCGTCGGAATAGGTCGTGTGGATGTGCACACACCCGATATATTCGTAATATTTGGCGTTTTTTCTCATCTAATACAATTAACTTTCTGCGGCCGGAACTTTGCGGAAGATATATAGCCCCACCGCCATCATAAGAGCAAGCGAAAACAGGGCGATTTTGTATGGCATCTTGACTGCCGCCGCACTGTCGAGCGACAACCACCCGGCAACCATCGAACCCAGCGGACGCGACGGCGCAAACAGGTATACCAGTACCCCCCACACCACCGGACCGACGACCGCCGCGGCTCTGCCCGACAGCGAATACAGTCCGAAAAAACGCCCGAGTTCGTTTTCCGGAACCATCTCCCCCAACAGCGGTCGTGATACGGTCCACAGCCCGCCCAAAAGCACTCCAACCAGTGAACCGAGGATATATATAACAGTGATATTATCGAACAACAGGAATAACATGAGGACTATAATCCACAGTCGCACTATCGCGGTCATGAGCGTTTTCAAAACCATTTTTTTTGACAACGCCCCTATTGCAAACGATCCGATTACCGCCGAAACAGTCGAGACAATAAGAAACACAGTGAGGTCGGCATCGGCGAACCCGATAACGGTCGAAGAAAAAATCCCAATATTTAAAATGACGGTCGCGACGGCATCCTCGAAAAAATAATCCGCGATAAGAAAGCGCAGCACGCCGGGATACTGACGAGTCAGCCTGATACCATCCCAGACGTCTTTGTAGGCCCTCTTTAAACCTGCCGCCCTGGATTTGATTGCCAGGTGTTTTTCATTCACCCAGAAAAACAGCGGCAGCGAGAAAATAAAAAACAGGATTGCGGTCGGAAGAAACGCCGCGTTCTTTCCTCCCGCTTCGAAAAATGGGACATCCAACCCGAACAGCTTCCCGGTCACGGGCGGGAGAATCAGCACCATCCCGACAATCGCCCCGAGATACCCCAACGCTACCCCGAACCCGGATACCATGCGTGCCCGACGGCCCTCCGATACGGCATAAAGCAGGGCATTATAGAACACCATGCCGCCTTCATAGAAAAAATTAGACAGGGCAAAAAACACGACGATCAACATGAAATACGGCAGCGGGATCAGCGGAATCAATCCGGTCGCCAGACAACAGGAAAACGTGAACAAAAACAAAAACAGCTTCTTCTTGCGGCTGTGATCGGAAAGCGCCCCCATCGCGGGCATAATCAACGCCACCAGGAGCATTGACGCGGCGTATGGCACATCATAGTACAACCCGTCGCGCCCGAGGTCTTCCACGATCCAGCGCTTCAAGTACAACGAAAGGATGTTCATGGAATAGATGGTATTGGCGAAGTCGTACAGCGACCAGCCGATAACATCTTTGCGCAGAAGCGTCGCGGCTTTGCTCAAAGCCCCAACCTGTCGGCGATAGTTATCATACCGTCACGCACCATTACCAAAAACTCTGGCAGCTCCAGACCGATTTCCGAACAGGCCGCTATATTCTCGCGGGTCGCGCCGGCCGCGAACCTTTTCTCTCCGAACCGCCGCATCATGAAGTCGGCGTCGATACCGGAGAGTTTCTTCGACGGGTGCATCAGGGCGCAGGCGACAATGAATCCGGTCGCCGGATCGACTGCGTAAAGAGACCATTCCATCCTGGTCTGGCACGGGGTGTGGCCCGGATGACAACGGATGGCGCGGATCATTTCCGATGGGAGATTATATTCTTCAAGCCACTCTTCCGTGACAAAGGTATGCCGCTCGGGATCGTCGGCGGTGACGTCATAATCCAGATCGTGCAGAAGGCCGGTCAGGCCCCAGAACTCGACGTCTTCATTGAAATGTTCGGCGAGCTTCCTCATACCGGCTTCGACGGCCAGAATGTGCTTTCGAAGATTTTTATTGGCGATCTTGGATTCCATGAGCTGAAAAGCGGTCTCTCGGTCAATCATAATAAATATCCTTTATTGAAATCAGTCCGCCAAATATACGTCGCCAAAACATAATTGTCAAAAATACTGCGATTGTCTATTATATTCCGACCGGAGAAAATTTGGCAGTGGAAGATAAAGATATCCAATACCGGACGATAGCAGTCCCCGTTATTCTCGGGGTGCTGTCGGCGCTGCTGCTTTTGGCAGGAGCCATCCCGATCAAATCTTTCTGGGGGATTAACCATCTCAGATACTTTTCATCCGGCATTAAAATATTTTGCGCCGTCGTTATCATACTTTTGTTCATTCCCCGGATTCGGTCGGTTATAGTCGACTTGCTTAAAATAATCTCTGAAAAATCTGAACTGCTGCCTGTCATTGTCCGATACTTGTCGATTGCCGTAATCTCAGGAAGTCTTTTTTATCTTTTCCGGGTTCATGTCCACTCGCTCGGCGACGGTTACATGCGCATCGGGCAAATCGAAACCGGCATAAGATTTCTGCATACCGAGCTGCTGGATTTCTGGCTTCATGGAGCGCTTTACGATTTACTCAACCACTTCGGCTCCGTCTCCGGCGAAGCGGTTTATCAAATTTTCAGTATCGGAATCGGTATATTATTTGTACTCGCCATCTATGGTCTTGATCTCAAAGATATCGCGCGCCGCGAATCGTCGGGTTCACTAAAATGGTTGATTATTTGCTTCGGCGGGGCGCAGCTGTTTTTCGGTTATGTTGAATCGTACGCTCTGTTTTACACCGCCATGATTATCTATGCCCTTCTGGCATTCAGGTACCTTTTAACCGGTCGTACATTCTGGCTGGCGTCGCTGGCTTATGCCGTCGGACTGGCGGCGCATATGGCCGGATTCATATTCCTGCCGACGTATTTATACCTGGCTTATAAAGCAGTCAAAGGACGAAAGGCGAAACCTGTCATTTCCAATTATTCGTTCACCGGATTGGTCGCCATGCTTGCGGT
The DNA here is from genome assembly GCA_964569945.1 of uncultured Ignavibacteriaceae bacterium. GTDB lineage: Bacteria > Zixibacteria > MSB-5A5 > GN15 > PGXB01 > CALAMC01. The sequence goes on along the minus strand of CAZMWI010000001.1, from coordinate 11,086 downwards.
TACGCTAATCATAATGGAAAGCATAACGAGACTTAAACACGGACAGTACCTTCCGTCTGCTTCCGGATATTTGCTGCCTCTCCTTTCTGGTGACTATACAGTATTCTCCGGACATCACCTGTTTGACATCATGAACGAACTGTTGCTGGTCGTCCCGGTTCCACTCGCTTTTGTCATCCCGATTGTTTGGTCACGCAAAAATTATCCTCAGGTTTCAATAAAAGCTTTTGGAATTGTACTTGCCCTGTGTGCCGCCTTTTTCCTGATCGCCATAAATCCTAGCCTCGGCTATGCTCGCGACTGGGACCTGTTTTCGACTCCGACCGCCTTGCTCGGCTGCACTATACTGGTTTTCTATTTCCGCAAGATAGTGCAAAACAATAAATCGACGGTCGCCCTCCCGGCTTTACTCGCGACCATTTTCGTATCTGTCTGGATTCTGACCAACGCCGTGCCGAAGCGTCAGCTTCAGCGGGCCGAAGACCTCCTCTCGCTCAGCGATCAGGGCCGGGGCTATTGCACCGAGCTTCTGGCGCACTACTATCGCTACGAGGCCAAAGACAATCAGAAAGTGCTCGACCTGCTCGGAAGTATCACCGGTCCCGCCCGCAACGCCCGAGTGCTGAGGATCATGGCGGTGACACAATACGAGATGGGTCGCTACGCCGACGCACTTGTCACCGCCCGCGAGGGGATCGTTCAGGACAGCACCGGCGCCGAGCTGAATTTTGTGGCGGGGATGTCGCTGACTGAGCTCGGCTTCGCCGATTCGGCCACGAGCTATCTTGAAGTCGCGCAGCACCACGATTCGCGTAACTACATTTTCACCCGCTCACTGGCCAAAAATTATTATGCAATCGGACGGGTCGAGACCGCTCTCGAGGGCTACAAATACGCCATTTCTCTGGAGCCGAAAAAATATGTCGGATATTTCGATGTAGCGGTGATATATCTGGAGCACGGCCAGCTGGATTCGGCTTTTGTCTATTCCCGGGCCGGGCTTAAGGTCGCCCCGGACTATCAACGCGGTTATGAGATCATGGACGCCATCAAAGCCGCCGCCCGCAACACCCTTCAGCAGCCATAACGCCAGCCATGCGTTGTGCCCGATGAATCCTCAGCCGCCCCGGGAAATCCTATTCAATGTGGGCGGCAGACGCCCTCGTCTGCCGCCTGTACCCTAAAATACCCTGCCCCTTAATTGGCTTGACAAGATTCCGATTTAGGAATATTATAGATGCTCACAATGCTGGGGTAGCTCAGTTGGTTAGAGCACTAGATTGTGGATCTAGTGGCCGAGAGTTCGAGTCTCTCCCCCAGTATTTTGTAGAATTCGGAAAATCCATTTTTTTACAGCAACTTACAAAATATCAGCGAAGACAATGACACCGACGTCAATCATCATGGGAATTTTTGTTGATTAAGCCTATAAACTGGTCTAGCTTTATTTTAAAATGATTCGAGTGTGGGGAGAGATTCGGCACCCATGGAAATTGCCCACAATACGGGACTATAATTTCCGACTGCGGAAACAACTCAAACCGGAGTCTTATAGATATTGAAAAAGTTCGACACTGAAATTCGCTTAAGCCGCGAAATGACACTCATGGATGCGACCCTGATCGGAGTCGGAGCCATGATCGGTGCCGGGATATTCGTCCTGATCGGAATCGCCGCAGGTGTAGCCGGTCCCGCTTTGCTGATAACATTTATATTGAATGGCATTGTCGCTCTTCTTACGGCCATGTCCTATGCCGAACTGGGGTCGTGTTATCATGATGCCGGCGGCGGATATTTATGGGTCAAAGAAGGCTTGCCGCAATGGAACGGTTTTATATCCGGCTGGATGAGCTGGTTCGCTCATGCCGTCGCCTGTAGTTTATATGCGCTCGGTTTTGGTGCGTATTTTGAATTCGTTTTTAATGAAGTCGGCATTAGCCTGCCTCAGTGGGGCTTCCTGGGACCACAAAAATTGCTGGCGGCGGGCGTGGCGATTATTTTTGCCTATATCAATTTCAGAGGAGCGTCCGAAACCGGGAAAATCGGCAATCTGGTCACTATCGCCAAAATAGTAATCCTGGCCATATTTATCGCATTCGGCCTGAATTTTATCTTTCATCGCGCCGACGCTTTATCGGGATTTACTCCCCTTTTGCCAAACGGCGTCGGCGGAATTTTCAAAGCCATGGGGCTGACCTTCATTGCCTTTCAGGGATTCGAAGTTATCGCCCAAAGCTCCGAGGAAATTCGCAACCCGAGACGAAACATACCGCGAGCCATTTTTCTGTCGTTGGCCATTGTCGTCCCGATATATTTATTGGTGGCTATAACGGCATTGGGCTCGGTCGTTCCTGCGGGTATGACTCCCTGGGATTATTTGGCTTCGCAGAAAGAGACGGCGCTGGTAGAGGTTGCCCGCCATTTCTTCACCGGCGGCGGTATCATGATTCTTGTGGGCGGGCTGATTTCAACGCTCTCGGCGTTAAACGCGACGATTTATTCTTCATCCCGCGTCGCATTCGCGATGGGCCGTGACCGTAATTTCCCAAGCATATTCGGAAAGGTTCATTCAAAGAAATTTACGCCCCATTGGGCAATCATGATTTCTTTGATTATTGTCATCATTATGTCGGTTTCACTACCTATTGAGCACGTGGCCAGTGCCGCCGATATCATGTTCCTGCTGCTGTTCCTTCAGGTCAATTTAGCCATGATCAGCCTCCGCAAGAAACGGCCCGATCTCGACCGGGGTTTTAAGGTTCCATTTTTCCCATGGCTCTCGATTCTGGCCATCCTGATGCTTCTCTTCCTCGCCATTTATATGCTGAATTACAGCCTGATTGCATGGATTGTAACCGCGGTTTGGGTCGGTGTGGGGTTGTTTACGTATAAGACCTATTCTTCCAAGAAGGAAGTCGAGCATGTCCTCAAAGTAAAAGCACTGGAAAGAATCGAGCGCAAAGAATACAGCATACTGGTCTGCCTATCCAATCCGGCCACGGTCGACAGCCTGACCCATCTGGCTCTGGCCATGGCCAAAAAACATCAGGCAAAAGTAATATTCATACATATTATCGAAGTCCGGGAGGACCAAAAATTGATGGCCGGACTTGATGAGGCCGCGAAGATCAGGCCGATGCTGGACAGGGCGGAAGAACTGGCCCGGGAGCAGGAAATTCCCGCCCGGTCGATCATAGAGGTATCTCATCGAATCTCTCTGGGCATAGTCGAAACAGCCGTCGAAGAAAGCTGCAATTTCATCCTGATCGGAAGGCAAAAGCAGCCCAATTTCATGGATCGTCTCTTCTCTACCCTGATCGATACCGTGCTCCAGAAATCTCCCAGCGAAGTGGCCGTCCTTCACGGCGAATTCGAAAATACACAGATTCGTAATATACTGATTCCATTCGGGGCCAATGTCCATACAAGACTCGCCACTGAAATAGCTCCGGCCCTGGCCGAGTATTTTCATGCCCGCCTGAAAATTGCCATGGTGCTGCACCCGGATATGCCCGAAGCGGAACGAAATGAAAAAATCGACGAGGCCAAAAAAGTCATCGCGGAAAATGTACCATCAGCGGAATTGAAGGTCTTAACGGAAAGAGATATTTACAGCGCCATTGTTTCGCAGACGAGAGGAATCGACCTGGTTTTGATGGGTGGACGGTCAGGCGATTTCATCGAATTGCTGTTGGGAAAATCGCTTTCGCAGGCCATTACTGAAAAAGTCCGGTGTCCGGTCATATGGGCCAAGGAATACGAAGAAAGGGAATCGTTTTGGGCTTCCCTTCTAAAACCGATCAAGATCACAGGAGAGCAAGATGGAAGATAAATTTACTCTGCAATTCTACAGCCTCGGAGAGCAGATAATTGCTTACCTGCCAAGTCTTCTGGCGGGCATTGTCCTTGTTCTCGTGGGCTGGGTTTTGGGTTGGTTTGCCAAGCGGATTATTATTCAACTATCATTGATTTTGAGACTCGACCGATTTCTGATCAGGTCCCGCTGGAGAGACGACTTTTCCAAAGGCGACGTCCGTTTCGGGTTTTACAATTTCCTCGGTAATATTGTCTTTTGGATCGTATTTTTAATCTTTTTTGACAACGCTCTAAGCGCCTGGAAATTGACGGTTCTTTCCGGCCTGCTTGAGCGGGGCATCCTTTATCTGCCAAAAGTGATTATCGCTCTTGCCATCTTTGGCGTCGGCTGGCTGATTTCGTCCTGGGCGTCGCGTTCCATTTTCCGGGCTTTGAAACGGGAAAGCATTCCGCGGCCGACTTTGATTTCGCGATTTTCAAAAGCCGTTCTTTTATTGCTGTTTTCGACGATGGCCCTCGTGGAGCTTGATGTGGCTCGTGAGATTGTTCTGATAGGATTTGCGACGATTTTCATAACGCTGGGAATCTTAACCATTGTCATTACGGCTATTGGCGGCAAAGAATTTATCCAAAAGATCCAGCAATCGTTGGATGATGATTGAACGAAACTAGCAAAAAACCAGGTGCTCTCCAGATCAACTAAAAAATAGAGGATCAGAGTAAGGCACAATCCGGCCATTGGAATTCCATTTTCGAAAACGGCAACTGAATAAATCCAATTATTGCTCCAATGAACTACTACCCTTTTTGAATACTATCGGTTCAATTCTAAGTTTTGAAACGGCTCCAATCAAGTCTGCCAGTTCGGCAATCTTTTCAGGCGGTTCCAGGCAGGCATTTAATTCGTGAATTTGTTTTATTAGTATCTTGCCGGGTTCAAGGCTAATATTGTTTGAAACATCACCGAATGCATTGGTGTACGATACGCTATCCAATGTACTCGCAATTCCCCAGCCTTCAGGATATATGATTTCAATATTATAATTATTTTTCATGTGGTTTAGTATTTTGACCGGGTTGATCCTGTTTTCAGTTTCAAAATCTATTCTTCCAAGAGCATGAGGAGAAAGCAAATCGGTGGCGTTGAAAATGGCTTCATCGGGTAATACGCTGACCAGATTGTCGATTTTATAGGTCAGTGAAATTTGCAATGGTTCATTGTAATTCTTAAGGTTATTGAGGTAAACCGTGTCCAACTCAAAATGGACTCCGACGGTGTTAAATCCCTCTTCAAATGCATTGTACAACTCGTCATACTTCAAGTCTTTATAGGCCGTTCGTGATGTCCATGCATACATCCCTTTCAGGGAATGCGTTTCATTTACGGTGATTACCCCGTCTTCGTTTATTATGGCATGTACGTCAGCATCTAAAGTAAACCCGGCATCCTTATTATATGGTACTGCTATGAAATAATCTATCGGGTTTTCACGAATCATCAGGGCCGGCTGACCCTGAAAGTGCTCGGGAATCAAATCGTAGGGCAGGTTTTCCATTAAAGGAAAAATGACATAGGTTTGCTTGTCGGCAAATACGGCAAGCGCCGGAGCGGTAAATTGGCTCAAGCTAACATAATCTCTGTCAAAATAACCTTCTTCACCATCATGGGCAAGTATGACATACGAAACCAGCCCGGCACATTGCATCATTTTATTAGCCAGTCCGATCGTGTTCCATGCCCACCCTTTTCTATTCTTTAAAACGTCGGCGAACTTTTTGTCGTAGCTATCATAATCCAGTTTTATGCTGTCCTTAACGAAGGATACAATGGTGGCGATCTTTCCCTCGTTTGTCGAACAGGAATCAATTAGCTTTTTGGTAAATTCTTCGATAGACTCAACGTTCTTTTTTTCCCTTTTCTTGATCTTTTCTTCAAAGAGGTCTTTGACTATTTCGCCCCATGACTCGGGACTATTATAGGAAACCCCCTTCATTTCAAACTTGCTTACTTGAAATTCAAGATATTCGGCCAATTCTTTGAAGTATGGAGAATAGGGCTCATCCGGGATTGGAGGGATATCATGTCTTTCATAAATTATCGATTTTTTGTGTTTAGTCGGATCATTTTCGGTCCGGAAATCTATCGGACGTGACTCTCCTATTTTCTTAAAAGATAACTCCCACCAATCAGGGTAACGGAATTCGAACTTAAGATATTGTGTAGGCATGGGGTGCTGAAGTTCCTGAACGTATTCAAGCGGAATCATATAATAATTTGACGTTCCAAGTTCATAAGCGTATTCAATTACCGTGCCCTTGGTGACATTCGGGACCGCGAATTTGATCACGGTCATATCGAAGCTGTTCTTTCCATGAATCATATCCTTCAGGCCATATTGCCGCAAACTACCATCGGGGTCCCTTACCAGAATGTACAATTTCTTTATGTCCAGGTATGTATTCAGCTCGAAGGTGGTTAGAAAATCCGATTCCGGATTAAGTACAACCGTCTTACCCTTATAAATCATATGAAAGTACCATGGTTCGACTAAATTCAATAACGTGCCTTCTTCTTTTTGACCCGTATGTTCGACCGTCTTTTCTATGCTGATCATGACCCCGTCATAATCGCCATAATTATCTTCATAATATTTAAGATCAATGGGTTCTATTGTTTCGGCCGCTTCCATCTGTCCCAGTTTGGTTTCATCGGGGACCTCAAGAAAAGCAGTCTTTTGTGAAACCGTACAAGATGTGGCTAATAATATTGCCGCCAGTGATATAATGATTTTTTTCATATCCCTTTCCTTTTCGTAATATACATATCATTATTGGAATTTAAAAAATCCCGGCAAAAGTCGATAAACTCCTGCCGGCTGTCATTTTCGAATAATATTTTCGTTCTGTTATATGCAGCCGTAAAGTTGAGATTACCTTCGGAATCAATATCAACAAAGGATACTAAACGAGCCACATCGTCACGGTGCACCGACAAACTGTCGACGACCGGAAGCCCGGGAAAAGCTTTAATCCTGATATCAAGACGAATATTATTCGGAGGTCCGGGAAATATGGGATAACTATCGTCGGCACGGTGAATAATTTTGTTATCTATCAGGGCAAATGGAATGCGCGGGATATAGATTTTTTGATCGGCTTGAATTATACATTTCACCAGATCAGACGTTGCCGATAGCGTGAGCGATGTATTATTCTTCTCTACAAGTTCAAAATCGCTAAACTCAATATTCTTCAGGCGGGGATTGAAATAGTCCTTAAGGGCCAATTCGGCTTTGGATTCGGTCAAATCCTCAAGCATATGTCTGATTGTTCGGTATTTGCTGCCGGTGACCTTGATTGAAGCCTCGCAATCATGAAGGGAATCCGCCGATCCTTTAATTGAAATATCAACACTGGGTGACGACATATCGGAATGGCCGAATTCTTCATAACGAGGATTAATCGGATCAACAATGAAAACCGGGCCATACTGATAACCATCCGGAATTTCGCCAACCGGGCAATATTCCACTATCGGATCAAAAAATATAAGCGAATCACCGGAGTCGTAGACACAAATCGTATGATCAAAATTATAAAGATGCATCCCTTTAAATTGCACCGGATAATTCGTTTGCAGCAGTGCCATATTGAGCTTTATTCCGCAGGTATTAGCCAAGGCACAGGCCAGATAACTTCTGTCTTTGCAGTCGCCATATTTGTAGGCCAGAGTGCTTTCGGGCGGATAAGGGAAATAATTGTGATCCAGACGAGAATCATCCAGGAACCTGAAATTGTCGGTAATATACTGCTGAATGTAGGACAATTTATCAATGTTCGTTTTCCTCATGGATAAAGAATCAATCACGTCTGCTGCAATCGAATCGGGGATTTTCGGGTCAAGATTTACTTTTTGACCATACCATTCAATAAATTCAGGGATGGACGTTTTATTGAGCGTGCTGTCTCCATGTTTAAACGTTACCAGAATTTCGGCATGATTATCATTGTAGGCAAACAGCGGCAAAGGAATCGCATACGGTATGCTGTCGACACTCAGAACGGTTGTTTTAGGATCGCTTTTTTCTATCTTTATGGGTATTGAATCTCTGGAAAAAAAGAATTCGAAATTTACTTCTACATCTACGGGGTGCTCGAATGTGGCCTTATAGCCGGCCAGGTAGTCATGATTCGGAATATATATAATTGGCATGTATACAATGTCATCGTATGTTTGGGAGTATTGGTAATAGATGGAATCGCCGGAATTTATTTCTTCCTTAAATTCAATAAAATGCACCTTCTCGTCGGAGTAAAACGAATTAAAAGCTGTGGCCTGAATATAGCCGGGCTTGTATGCTTTAATGAATTTCGTTTTTATTTTCTTTACATTAGTGTGATTTTTTTCATATATGAAAAACATTTTCTCGTCCGTGGATCGTCGTGACAGGAAGATTTGTTTGATTTCCGTATCGGATTTTAATTCATATTGATGTTTCTTTTCCTTAATTTCGAAAACATCATTTTGAAAGTAAGCTATATCCGGATCGCTTGAATAAGCAAGGGGCACCGATAACACAAACTGCAGCAAAAAAATAACGAAGAACGAAAAATTAATATTATTCTTAATCCGAGAGACAACAGCGAACCTCAGCGAACAGCTTTTTCCTTTCACAAGCTCCCCCAAGCAAACAAAGTTGAATACGCGCTATTGAAAAATGAGCTTAAATTCAATTTATAAAACAAAATGAATCTAATCAACCACTTTATGCTGTCAATTAAAATTGGATCGCCCACTGCCCGTAATTTGCTTTTACAGGTTATTTGGGGTTTTATATCTAATCTGCAATTTTGGAATGTCGCGCCCCGGTATTTTTCCGTACACCCCTCCCCTCAAAAAACTCTTCCCTTATCCATTAAAACTTATATCTTGACCGTCAAATTGAGAAATTTATATGGCCGACAATAAAAAAGACAAAAGAGTCAAGCCGCAGGTTTTAAAAGGCTTTCGGGATTATCCCCCTTGCGAGGAACTCGCCCGACGGACGCTCATAGCCAAAGCCGTCGAGGTGGTCGAACGCTTCGGGTTCCTCCCGATACAAACCCCGTCGCTCGAAGCCGCCGAAATCCTCCTCGGCGCCGACTATACCGACGACAACCTCAAGGAACTGTTCGGGTTCGTCGGCCCGGAAAAAACCGGCATGGCCCTGCGCTACGAATTCACCCTGTCGCTGGCGCGGTATGTTGCGGGCAATCCGCTTCTGCCCCTGCCCTTCCGCCGCTACCAATACGGCAACGTCTGGCGTGTGGACAAACCCGGCCCCGGACGCTTCCGCGAATTCACCCAGTTCGACCTCGATATTGTCGGCTCATCTTCCACGCTGGCCGATGCCGAAGTTATGGCGACCATGATCACCATCCTCGATACGCTGGGGATAAAAAACTTCACCGTGCACTATTCGAACCGCAAACTGATCAACGGCCTGACTTCGTTTGCCAATATCCCCTCCGACAAAGCAACCGACGTTTTCCGTGTCATCGACAAGCTCCCCAAACAGGGCAAAAAAGCGGTGCTTAAGGAACTCGGACCGGGCCGCACCGATATCTCCGGCGACAAAATCCCCGGCCTGCACCTAAGCGACAAACAGATCAAAACGCTTGAGGATTTTTTAAATATTGCTGAACAAACCGACCGCGATCAATTGGACAGCGCCGAGACGCTTCTTGGCGATATAGAAATATCTAAACAGGGTATCGACGAACTAAGGCAGATTAAATCATATCTAACCAGCCTTGGTATCAAAGAAGAAAAATCTCGCATCGATATTACTATCGTCCGCGGTCTCGGTTATTACACCGGCCCGGTCTTTGAGACGATGCTAAACGATCTGCCCGAATTCGGGTCGGTCTTCTCCGGCGGCCGCTACGATAACATGGTCGGGCGCTTCTCGGGCAAAGATATCCCGGCCACCGGCACGTCGTTCGGTGTCGACCGCATGCTCGCCGCCCTGATAGAGCTTAAAGCCATCATGATGACCACCGCCACGTCGAAAGTACTCGTAACGACTATGGATAAAAGCCGCCTCGATGAGTACATAATCATGCTTCGTGAAATCCGCGACGCCGGAATCAACGCCGAACTGTTTCTGGGCGAGACGAAAAATATCAACAAGCAGTTGAAATACGCCGACCGGGTCGGCATCCCGATAGCCGTTATCGCCGGTTCCGATGAATTCGACAAAGGTATGGTCACCGTCAAAGACCTCAGGGCCGGACAGGAAAGATCCAAAAACATCGAAGACCGCGAAGAGTGGCTGGCCGCCAAAGATATACAGGTTACTATCGAACGCGGCAAAATGATAAATCACATCAAAAAGTTGCTCGACAAAAAATAAATCGTAAAAAGGATAAAGATATGAAACGGTTCCCCTGCTCCGTAATTATGGCCGCAGCAGTGGCGTGTATATTATTTTGTTCATACGCCTCGGCCGCGACAATCGAGGATTTCCTGGTCAAGGATTCCACGCGAACCTGGCTTTTTTCCAAGGACAGTATCGATTTCGGAACATTGAAATCGACATATCGAGGACAGACGGATTATCAGGGCATCGACGCTTATTGGATCGAGGAAATCCTCGACCTCGATTTTACGAAGATCAAGGCTCCCGCCAAAATTAACCTGCACAACAATCACTACGTCGACCTGAACAATATCTATGTCGGTGATTCGATGAGCATTGTCGCCAACGGCGAAACTCAGGGCCTGGAACTGGTGCACCGGGGTGACTCGCTGTACGGTTCAGCGCGGAACGTCGCCCACAATAAAGTCGATATGCCTCTCAGCGCAACCATAATGGCTCTCGACAACAACATGGTCGATCAGATGGAGCTGATATTCTGGCAAAATGAATTGCAAGTCGGCGACACCCTGACCGATACACTTTTTGTCGCCCAGTTTCTCACACAGGCAGGGTTTGAGTTCGTTGTGGATTCAATGAAAGCTGAGGAAGTGAACGGCGTGGCCGATACCGTCCTATCCATGAGAATGCTGACCCCGATGAAACAGACTATAAGCTTCGGGCGAAAATCAGGCCTGATTAATATCGAAGCGCCCGTACAGGGTTTTAAAATTACGCGGATAGACAATGAATCCGGCAAAGCTTTCAATGTAGGTGCCGTAACTTCCGGGGGCTTTTTCAGTGCTTTGCCGCTGTACCTGTTCTATCTGTTAGTCGGGCTGATTTTCAGCATCTGCGTCATAAAGAGATAC